>DASRQT010000159.1:0-14450 GCA_035696485.1 Polyangia bacterium
CTGCCCGGCGACGTCACCATCGACCCGTTTCGCTAGCGCTCCGGGCGCCGTCGCGGTTCGGATCCGTCAGTCGAACTGGGCCAGGTCGGTTTCGACCAGAAGATATAGGGCGCGGAAGAAGGTCAGCAGCTCTTCGGGCGCCGTGAAGTGGCCCATCCAGGCGCGCAGGGTTCGTTCGCCGTCCAGCATCTCCAGCACCTCGCGCGGGGTCGGGCCCAGGCGGAACGCCTCGGGGGCAATGCGCATGCGGCCGGTCGGTGACGGGCGGACGTCCAGCAGCGAGGCGAACCGTTCTTCCAGGAGCTCGAACGGCAGGTTCAGGACACCGGCGCCCAGGATTTCAAACGTGTCCAGTCCCAGCGGGAAGCTGTCTTGCTGGTTGACCACGTGGCGATAGAACGCGAACGTCCCCTGGGTCCAGCTGAAGATGTCGATCACGCGGTCGCGCACCTGCTGCGACAGCAGGCGGAAGACGTCGAGCGGTTTCATCAAACCGAGGCCAACCAGCGTGTCGCCCAGCTTGCCAGCGTATTGCGGCAACATCCCGAGCGCGTGGTCGAGGTCGGACGCGCGCAGAACTTTCTTGGCGACCAGGTACTCTCCGAAGCGATCGCCGGACAGGCTCGAGTTCACCGACTCCGGCGAGCCGTTGGCCAGATAAACCTCCTTGATCTGCCCGGTCAGCTCGAATCGCAAGAGGCCGGTCTCCTGCGCCACCGCCAGATCCGAGAAGATACGCATCGGCGAGATCACGCTGACGTCGCCGGCGCTGTCGGGCGGTCGCTTGGGCGCGCCCGACACAAACTGACCGATGTCGCTGCGGGTTCCGCCGTATGGCGACCGGGCCGCTGACGCCGCCCCGGCGCGAGCGGCGTCCATTTTTGAAACCGGTGTCCAGCCGGTGCCGCGCACCGAGGAGTGTTCGGCCTCGTTCACCCACTGATCCAGGTCGACGATCGACAGCGGTTGCGCCAGCGCCTGGTTCAGCGCTGCCGCGCGCCCGTCGGGGGCAGCCGCCAGCGGACGCGCCGCGATGGCAGAACCGACCGGCACCTCGGTCTCGATCATGAGATCGGCCGTTGATTCATCGCTCGCCATTTGACGCGCGGGTTGCGCGCCCCTGGCCGCGACGGCCGCGACCGCCACGGGCAAGGGCCGGGCCGCAGCGGCGACGACCGGTTCGACCAGCTTGCGCGACTGGGCCAGCAGGCGCGCGCGCGCCTCGGGCTGATCGTCGAACAGATCGGTGACGAACGCGCGCAGCTCCGATGCGCTGACGCGTTTGCCGCCCGAGAAGAGATAGTCCGCCAGCTCGTCGCGGAGATCGGCGGCGGTGGCATAGCGCGCCTCGGGATCTTTTTGCAGGGCGCGGCGGACGATGCGGTTCAATTCGGGCGGGATGTCGTGCCCGTATTTCTCCAGCCGGAACATCTTGCCGTCGCGGACCATCAACAACACGTCCAGATCGTTCGTCGCCGTGAACAACCGGCGGCCCATGTACATCTCCGCCAGCACGATGCCGACCGCGAAGATGTCGCTGCGTCCGTCCAGCGCGTGGCCGACGACCTGCTCCGGGGACATGTAGCCGTATTTGCCCTTCAGCGTCCCGGCCTGGGTCTTGGACTCACGCTCCTGCGCGTGGGCGATGCCGAAATCCCCCAGCTTCACGTCGCCCCGCTTGGAGATGAAGATGTTGGACGGCGAGATGTCGCGGTGGACCAGCTGCATGGACTTGCCGTCCATGTCCTTGGCGTTGTGCGCGTAGTCCAGCGCCTCCAGCACCTCGATCATGATGAAGGTGGCCAGCTGCAGCGGCAGGCGCACGCGTTTTTGCGCGCAGGTGCGCAGCAGCGCCAGCGCGTCGAAGCCATCAATTAACTCGAGCGCGATGAAGTACTGCCCGGCGACGTCGCCGAAGTCGAGGATCTGGACAATCTTCGGATGCGTCAGCTGCGCGGTCAGCTTGGCTTCGTCGATGAACATCGAGACGAAGGTCTTGTCTGCCGCCAGATGCGGCAGGATTCGTTTGATGACCAGCGTCTTTTCAAATCCGTGCGACGAAACAATCTTCGCCCGGAACACTTCTGCCATTCCGCCAACTGCTAGACGTTCAAGCAGCGTGTAGCGGCCAAACTGAGTGGGCGAAGGGATCGTCGCCGGTCCCTCGGTCGACATTTCGGAAGCACTATATCAGCGCCGCCCTGAAAATCCCGGTTTCCGCAGGCCTTGCGCACAATGCGAGACCGCGCGCCGAGGATTCCGAAAAGCTGACGACGACGCGTTATTGTTGCGAGGTCGTCGCCGCTGAAATCCTCGTTACCGTTTCTTGAGCATCGACTTGCGCAGCTGCAGCGGTTCGTGACTCTCGCCGGCCAGCTCCAACACGCGGTATGCAGCGCGGCGTCCACGCGCCTGGCTCTCCTCGGTGGTGGCAGTTAACGCAAGCGCCCGTTTGCCCACTTCGTAATAGCGGGTCTCGTCCGGTGACAGCACCTCGCGAAAGAGGCGCGCGCTGTCCGCGTCCCCCTGCGTCTCGCACCAGGCGCCGAGCGCCGCATGACGCGCCAGCGACAAACTCTTGAGGGTCAGGTGCCCGGCCGCGGATCGCTCCTCCGACGTGCCCAGCGATCGTAAGAACGCGAAAAGTTTCGAGTAGCCACCGTGACGCGGATCGTAGACGGACATGTCGGCGCCGACCGCGCCCAGGCGCTCGGCGATCAGCCGATAGTGCTTGGCGCCGTCGCCGCACTGTTCGGCCAGCACCAGCTTGGTCTCCAGATCGTCGCAGTCGGTGACCCACAGCGCCGCCACTTCCGCCATCTCGATGGCCGACTTCAGGGCAAAGCGCAGGACGTCGGCGACCTCGAAACCTTCCTTGGCGATACCCGCCATCAAGGCGGTGACGACGCGTTCGATCGAGGGTTGGTTCTTCGCGTCAAGTTCAGTGACGAATGTGTCAGGAGCGGCCATCGGGTCTCTTCCTCTGAGTCTGGATGACGTCTGGATGCAGTGCGCCGTCAAGCTCCAGAACAGCCTGACGATGTCTCTAGGGACGGTGACACAGGTCGAGATCTATAGCCACCGCCGGTGGGTTTTCGGAGGGCAAAAGTGCGATTGAAGCATGTCAGGGCGGCCGCGCGCGCCGGTGCCGGCGCCAGGTTCGGGTTGTTCACACTTGCCCTTTGCGGCGCCGGATGTGGCGCGGAATATGTGCCGTCGGGAATCGGACCTTCTGTCGTACCCGACACGCAAGCGCTCAGCGATCCGTCAGTCGACGGCGTGCTGGGTAGCGTTCTGGTGGATGTTCCCGTGCCGCCCGAAGATCCGACCGCGTCGGGCGCGCTGGGGGCAGCCGGCGAACCACGCGTGATTTACCTCGACTACGCCGACGGCAGCGCGCTGCCGAAGACCGACGTCAACGCCTGCACCAAGGGGGCGGCGCCCGCGTTCAAGTGCAACTTCGCGCCCAGCCTGGCCGAGTGCCAGCGGCAGATTCAGACCTATCTCGACAAGTGGTACGCCGACTACAACGTCGTGTTCACGCTGACCCGCCCAACCACCGGCAAGTTCTACACGGTGGTGGTGACGTCCGGCGGCGGCGCGTGGTGCGACCTAGACGCCAAGGTCGCGGGCGTGGCGCCGTTTCTGTGCAAGGATCTCAACGGTGGCGTCGCCTACGCGTTCCTCGGCGGCGAGAACGCGAAGCAGACCGCGATCATTATTGCGCAAGAGCAGGCGCACCTGCTGGGCCTCGAGCACACCAACAGCGACGCCGATCTGCTGTATCCGACGATTTGCAAGAACTGCGACGGGTTCCAGAACGTCGACAACGCTGTACGTGACGACAAGTGCAACCGACCGAAGCAGAACTCGTACACCATGATGCGGGATCGCCTCGGTATCTGGCCGGGCGGCACCAAGCCGTCGATCTTCGGGTGCAAGAACGACGTCGCCGCGCCGGTGGTGCGGATCATGGAGCCGGCGAACGAAGCCATGGTCGCGCGTGACTTCTCGGTGCGCGTCGACGCGCGTGACGACTGCAACCTCACCAAGGTCGACGTCAAGGTGTCACCGCAGGTGCTGGTGGCAACCTCCACGGTGCCGCCCTATCAGTGGGATCTGACCAACATCTCCGGGCGTCAGACCATCACCGTCACCGCCCACGACAGCATGGGCCACACCGCCTCGACCAGCATCACCGTCTCGGCGCCGCTCGAGCTCCGCGGCGTCATCGACGACGAGCGGAGCAAGGGCATCGGCTGCGCAGTCGCGGGCTCGACGCCCGGCGGTTCGCTGTTCGCGCTGGCGCTGACCGGCTTGTTCTTCTGCCGCCGCCGTCGTCGTCAATAGCGACGGAGCGGCATCGCCCCTCAACTGTGGCCGGCGCGGCGGCGCAGGTACCACTCGGACGCCAGCAGCGTCATGCCCAGCAGCAGCAGCAGCGGGTTTGACCACAGCTCGACGGCTCGCTGGCGGCCAATCTTGACCTCGCGCGGTGCACGGATGGTCGGTCGGCCGATTTCTTCAAATCGGTATTCCCCGTCGGTGACGCGCGCGATCTCGCGCAGGATCTTGTCGCGGTAGGCGACGTCCTCCAGCTCCCGCCCCTCGGCGCGTACGACAAAGGTCTTCTCCTCGCTGACCGCCCGACCCTCCAGCGTGGCGTGTCCGGTGAGGCGATAGGCCCCGGGGGCCAGCGCGCCCAGGTCGACGTGGGCCTCGCCGTCCTGGTTGGTCGTCGCCTTGAGGACGCGCTGGGGCTTGGCGCCCGGGTCGCCGCCGGCGGCGGCCACGTCCAGCGTGACGTCGACGTTGCGCGCCGGTGAATAGTCGGGGCGCATGGCGCGCAGGCGCGCGGCCGCCGGTTGCCCGCGCCGGTATTCCACTCGATCAAGCTCGATGCGCAGCAGGGTCAGCGCCGGGTCGCGGACCAGCCAGCGGATGGCGTTCTCCCAGAAGCGCTGGAAGGCGCGGCCGTCGTCGCCCTCGCTGGCGGCCAGGAACCCCCAGTGCCAGGAGCTGTCGGTGAGCAGCGCCAGCGACCGCCCCTTGCCGGCTTCGCCGGCCACCAGCACGGGCGCCGGTTTACCACCATCGGCGCGCAGCGTGGGGTGGGTCAGCAGTGACACGGCGCCGGCGCGCAGCCGCGGGACGCGATTGACCCCGTCCAGCGCCGGCAGCTTGCTCCAGCGCAGCTCGTTTTCGCGCGGGTCCAGCACCAGCGACGTCACCGGATGGCTGCGCCCCTCGGCGGTCAGCTTGGGGCGGAAGGCGTCGCTGGTCACCTCGGCGTCGGTCGGGGGCCCGCCCGCCGCCGGCGCCGGGCCGAGCTCGACCGGCAACACGTCGCGCAGCGCGGTCGAGCCATAGCCGCCGCTGGCGAACGACAGGTCGCCGCCTATCATCGCCAGCGCGCCGCCGCCCTCGACGTAGTCGCGCACGCCCGGCAGAAACGGTTCCACGCCGTAGGGAGCGAAATTGAAGTTCTGAAAGATGACAAGGTCGAACGACCGCAGCTGCTCCTCGAAGATCTCGTAGGTGGGGAACGGAATCAGCGACAGCTCGTTGCGGTTCCACGGCTGCTCGTCGGTCTCGGTGCGAAGAATGAAGAACGACACCAGGTCGACGTTGGGATCACGGCGCAACATCGCACGCAGGAAGCGCTGGTCCCAGGACGGCCGGCCGCACAGGTGCAAGACCCTAATACGGTCACGGATGACCTTGACGGTGAAGACCTGGGCATTGTTGCTGGCCAGCGCCTCGCCGGTCAGCACCGGCGTCGAGATGCTGAACACGAAGTTGCCGGGATGGTCCGGCAGCCAATCGAACGAGACCCGTTCTTCCGAACGATCGCCCTTGAGGATAACGCTGCGGGTGCCGACCGTCCGGCCGTCGCGCGTCAGCGTCACGTCGACCTGCCTGTCGGGCAGCCCGTTCTGGCGAATCACGGCGTCGATGGTGACGGGCGTGCGCACGAAGGCGAACTCGTCGGCCAGCACCGCCGCCACCGACAGATCGCGCAGCGACTTTTCGCCGATGCCGACGGTGTGGACGGGCGCACCCAGGCTCTCCAGGCTGGATCGCGTGGTGGCGTCCAGCGGTCCTTCGCCGATGCGCCCGGTGTCGACACCGTCGGACAGCAGCACCACCGCCCCCAGATCGCGGCCGGCGTAGCGGGCCCGCACCTCCGTCAGCGCTTCGCCGATCCGCGTCGCCTCAGCTGCGGGCGGCGCGCGCAGGGCCGCCGGCGCGGTCGGGGCCAGGACCTCGCCGAAGCTGTACAGGTCGACGCGGTGGCCCTGCTGTTCCCACGATGAAAACAGCGGCGCCGCGCCGTCGATCAGCGCGGCGGCGCGCTCGGCGCGCGTGTTGCCGCCGCTCGGCGGTTTGACCTCCATCGATCGCGAGACGTCGACCAGAACCGCGATCTGGTTGGGGACGTGGACGATCTGGCGCAGCTCCAGCGTCGGCTGCAAGACGACCATCAGACAGGCCAGCACGCCGCCGGCGCGCAGCAACAGCAGGCCCCACCAGCGGCCGCGCCGCTCGTCCAGCAGCGACCAGGCCGACAG
Organism: Polyangia bacterium; assembly: GCA_035696485.1. Classification (GTDB taxonomy): domain Bacteria; phylum Myxococcota_A; class Polyangia; order Fen-1088; family Fen-1088; genus DASRQT01. The sequence goes on from DASRQT010000159.1 coordinate 6,573, forward strand.
CGCCAGCGCGATCGCCGCTGCCGCGATCACCAGCACGAGGCCGGTGCGACCGAGGTGCGCCGCGCCGCCGAGGGCGATGCGCCAGTCGTTGAACTCCGTGTTCACCGATTCTGCCGCCGCGTGCGAAGGATGTAGTCGATGTGCGCCTGCTCGGCCTTGTAGTCCAGGCACAACGCGTACATCACAAGGTTCACGCCGAAACGAAACGCCTCCTCGCGCTGGTTTTCGCCGCCCGGGATGACCTCGTGTTCCCAGCGGCCGTAACCGTCACGGGCCAGCGCGCCGCCCAGATCGTTCTGGGTATAGACCACCGCCAGGCGGCGATCGCGCTCGACGCCCTCGACGTAGGGCGCGGCGGCGATTCGTCCGGGCGCGCCGTGAAGGACGTAGAACGATTTCCACAGGACGTGCTCGCCCGGGATCCTTGCCGGCAGCTCGCCGGGCAGCACCTGGGCCAGCAGGCGGCGCACCGATTCATCGAAGCCGCCGCCCGCGCGGCCCTCGGCCGAATCGATCAGCAGGAACCCGCCATAAGTGATGTGGCGCCGCAGGCGGGCGATCTCCGATTCCGGCGGCAGCGCGAACGGGCGATCGCCCGACAGGACGACAAACGGATGGCGGAACAACAGCGGGTCAGCCGGCCGCAGCTCGGCGGGGTCGGAGGCGGTGACCAGGCTGGTCCTGCGCACCAGCTCCCAGGCCAGGCGGCGCAGGGCCGTCGGGCGCGGGTCCGGCAGCCCCGGCAAGACCAGGCGCGCGAATCGAAACAGCGACCGGTCACCGATGGCGCGCGCCGCCCGCCCCGGCCACAAGGCGGTGCCGAAAAGCGCCGCTCCCGAGGCCAGCAGCAGCCGCCGCGAAGGGCCCCCCCCGCTCACGGTGCCCCGCGCGTGGGTGGTCTCTTCGCCTCCCGGCCTGTTTCCACTACACTCCTTGGCCAATGTGTCCCCTGCCCGTCACGACCCGCGCGCGCTGGCGTCCCGGCTACGTGTCCTTGACCATAGCGTGGACGATGGCATTTTGTCTGGGTTTCGCGCTTGACGGCAAGCGCGCTGTCGCCGCGCGGCCGGCGGACGGGCCGCCCCCCCCGCCAGCGGCGGCAGCCACGCCAGCAGCCCCGGCACAGGCGGCCGCGCCCGCACTCACCCCAGCTCCAGGCGCAGCCGCGCCGGCGGCGGCACCCGCCCCGGCACCGGTCGCCGCAACCGGTCCGGCCGCGCCCGAAGCGACCAAGGCCTTCCCCAAGCTGTCCCGCCCACCGCTCAATCATCACCTTCAGTTCGGGTTGGCGATCCTGCCCGGCTCCGGCTATCGCGGAATCTTCCCGTACCAGGAAAATGTTCCCTGCGGCGTCGCCGGCAAGCGCGTATGCACCAGCGCGGTCCCCTTCTTCCTGGACGTGCAGCCGTCGTTCGGGTTCACCCCGCGCTGGGACGCGCTGGTGGATCTCCGTTTCGGGATCGCCACGGACTTCACGCAGACCCGGCAGTTCGCCGTCGCCCCCGGCGTTCGCTACTGGGTGGACGCCGAGTATCACACAAAGTTCTTCGCCACCCTGCAGGTGGCCCTGGACACGACCACTCAACACAACCCGCAGATAAAGAACAACGACATCGCCTTCCGCAATTCCAACGGATTCATGTTCGAGGTCATGCGCAATTTCGGCATCTACCTTCAGTTCGGTGAGACCATCGGCTTCCGCCGCTGGCTGCGATTCGAGATCGACGGGGGCGTCGGCGTTCAGGCACGCATCCCATAGTTCTCTGCGACGAAATGACCGCGGTCAGCCAGCAGGCCCCGAACTCCGAAGTGGTCCTCAGAGCCGTCGGATTGGCCAAGACCTTTCGCCTGGGCTTCTTCCGCAAGCGCGTCGAGGCGGTGAGAGACGTCAGCTTCGACGTCCATCGCGGCGAGATCTTCGGGTTCCTGGGCCCCAACGGCGCCGGCAAGACCACCACCCTCAAGATGTTGATGGGCCTCATCTTCCCGACCCGCGGGCGCGCCGAGGTGCTGGGGCTGCCGGTGCCACGCCTGGCGGCCAAGCGGCGCGTCGGCTACCTGCCCGAGAGCCCCTACTTCTACGATTACCTCACGCCGGAAGAGTTCCTGGATTTCATCGGCGCGCTGTGCGACGTGCCGTCGCCGGAGCGCCGCCGCCGCGCCGATCGTCTGATCGCGCGCGTCGGCCTCGAGCATGCGCGCGGCCGGCCCCTGCGCAAGTTCTCCAAGGGCATGCTGCAGCGGATCGGGATCGCGCAGGCGCTGATGGGCGATCCGGAGTTGGTCATCCTGGACGAACCGATGACCGGGCTTGATCCGATCGGCCGCAAGGAGGTGCGCGACCTGATCGTCGAGCTTCACGCCGAGGGCCGCACCATCTTTTTTTCGACCCACATCCTCCCCGACGTCGAGATGATCTGCGACCGCGTGGCCATCGTCGTCGGCGGCAACATCCGCAACGTCGGACCGCTGGGCGCGCTGCTGTCAGCGCGCCTGCTGTCGACCGAGGTGGTGCTGCAGCCTCTGGCCGGCGCGGCGCTGGCATTACCGCCCGGCACGCACGAGCACGCCGGCAGCGACGGGCTGCGGCTAGATCTACCGGAAGGCGCCGACGTGGATGGCTTTCTGCGCGCGGCGCTGGCGGCCGGGGCCAAGGTGCTGTCGGTCTCGCCCCGTCGCGAGTCGCTGGAGGATCTCTTCGTGCGCGAGGCGCGCCGCCCGGCAGGCGAGGGGCGAACATGAACCGGGCACCCAATCGCGATCGCGTATCGACCATTGGTCCCATGCTGGCCATCGCCCGCAACACGTTTCGCGAGGCCGCTCGCAACAAGATCCTCTACAGCCTGCTGTTCTTCGCCGTCCTTCTCATTCTCTCGGCGGTCGCGCTGGGCGAGCTATCGCTCAACGAAGAGGCGCGCATGATCCGCGACGTCGGATTGTTTGGCATTGACCTGTTCAGCGTCCTTATCGCCATCTTCGTCGGCGTCAACCTCCTGTACAAGGAGCTCGACCTCAAGACCGTCTATACGATACTTCCGAAGCCCATCGCGCGCTGGGAGTTCGTGCTGGGCAAGTGGCTCGGCATGCTGATGACGCTGGCCATCCAGATCGCGGTCATGGGCGCGGTGCTGGCGCTGATCATGCTGGCGCAGGGCGGGCACCCCGACGCCGCGGTGGCCAAGGCGGTGTGGCTGCTGTTCATCAACGTGACCATCGTGACGTCGGTGGCGCTGCTGTTCTCGTCATTCTCGAGCCCGTTCCTGTCGGGATTCTTTTCGCTGGGCGTGTTCGTGGTCGGGCGGTCGGTGCCCGATCTGCGCCAGATCGCCGCCCGCGCCGGCGGCGGCCTGGCGCGATTCATCGACCTGGCGGCGTCGGTGCTGCCCAACCTTCATCTCTACTACCCGTCGGGGACAATCGTCGGCGCCGAGATTTCGTATGATCGGCTGGTCATGACGACCGTGCGGCGGCTCGACCAGCACGACGTCGACGTCGCGGCAGAGATCCTGTTCGACGCTTTCGGCGGCGTCTACCGGCGGCGTGGTCACACCCCGCCCTTCCCCAACCTCGACAGCGCTGCCTGGCTTTGCCGCGCCTACCTGGATCTGGATCCCGAGGGATGCGCCCTGGCGGAAGATGGCGGCGGCCCGGTCGGCGTCGGCTTCGCCCACGTGCGCGGCGCGGTCGCCAGCATCGGCCCTGTGGCTGCCAAACGGGGCGCGCCGCGCGGAATCGGCCGCGCGCTGATGGCGCACTTTGGCCGCATGACCCAGCACTGCAAGAGCCTGCGGCTGTTCCAGGACAGCTTCAACCCCGACTCGTTTGGCCTCTACACGCGGCTTGGCTATGCGGTCGTCGACGTGGCGCCTTACCTTCTGGCCGACCGCCTGGTCCCCGGTCCCGCGGCGCCCGCCGCCGACCTGCGCCCGGTCACGCCCAGCGACCTGCGGGCACTCGAACGCTACGACCTGGCGCGCACCGGGGCTGACCGGGGGCGCGACCTGGCCCTGCTGGCCTCGACCGGCTCCGCCCTGATGTACGAAGCCAACGGTCAGCTCGGCGGGTTCCTGTTCTACCGGTCGTTGCCGGTGCGCGTGATCATCGGGCCCGCCGTGGCTGATTCGCCCGAGGTGCTGTGCATCCTCCTCGACGCGGTCGCCGCGGCGCTACCCGGACGGGCCGCCGTGATTCGTTCGTCGGCGGCCACGCCGGCCGTGCTGCGCCGGGCTTTCGACCGCGGTTTCCGCGTCGATCATCTCGGCAACCTCATGGTGGCCGGTGAATACGCCCTGCCCCCGGCCCAGTTTTACGCGCTCTTCCCCGAGAGTCTTTAACTGCCTGCGCGGCTGAGTTAGTGCATCGTGTGCTTCAGCGCGCTGAGGGTGGCGTGCGTCCGCCGTTGTGCCGGCAGCAGGTCCATCTCGACGAACTCCCGTGCCTGGATGTCCAGCTTGTCGAGGTCATCGCGGTAGAGCCGCAGACCGTGATCCTCGCCCTCTTCCAGGGCCGCGATGGCGGCATTTTCGCCCAGAACCTTGGCCCCCCCCTCGAATAGCTTGGTGAAGGTTCCCCAGGCCCCGGACCCCTCGGTGGCCGAGCCGCCCAGCTGGATGATGTGCCGGCGCAGTTTCTCGACACGCTGCTGGTGGTCGCGGCGGCATTCCTCGAGCTGCTGTCGCGCCCCGGCATTGGATAGGCGCTCCAGCGCCTGTTGATACGTCTCAACCGCGGACATCTCGCCGCGTAAAAATGCGTTCAGTGTGTCGATGGTCTGGTCGGTCAGCGAGTCGCTTGTCTGTTCGTTATATGGCGTCATGATGGGTCCTCCTGGCAGGGTCGTCAGTGGCAAACTACCCACGACTTAACCAGCCGCAAGCGCGCGACCGTGGTGTCCCGCTACGTGCTATGGTCTCCTCGCGTACCTCGATGGACGTTCGCTGCGATCGCTGTGAGACAGAGTACGAGCTTGAGGACGGGAGCGTCACCGAAGCCGAGACCCCCGTCCAGTGCACGTCGTGCGGGCACACGTTTCTGGTCACTCCTGAAGGCTTGACGGTCGGCAGCCTGTCGCCGACGGGCACACCTGCGCCCACCCTCACAACGGCTGAGCCGACGTCGGCCGACTGGCTGCTGGCCACCGACGACGGCAAGGCTCACCGCTTTCGCGACCTCACGACGTTGCAGAAATGGATCGTCGAACGGAAGGTCACCGCCGACGATCGCGTTTCACAAAAAGCCGGCCCGTGGATGCGCCTGGGCGAGCTGGCCGAGCTGCAGCCGTTCTTCGACGTGGTCGCGCAGGCGGATCGCGCCAGCGCCGGCGCGTCGGGCACACCCGGCCGCCGTGCCGGCGCGGGTTCCACCGGGGTTGACGCGCGGGCGTTTGCAGCGTCCGCGGCCTCATCCGCTGCCGACGACGACGTCGTCGACGACGATATCTATTCCAGCGGCAAGTACCCAAAGCCCGCGCTGGCCACGCAGCGGCCGGCATTCGACGCCATGATCCCGCCCGAGGAGGATTACGAGCCGATCAGTTTTGCGTCCCCCCATCGCGGCGCGAAGATCCTGGCCGGAATTTTCATTGCCGGGCTGGCGGTGGTGGCGGCCTACGCCGGGTTCAAGCGGCCACACTGGCTTCCGTTCTTCAGTTCACCCGAGCCCGTCGCCGTGACCCCCATCGCGCCGACGCCGGCGGAACCCGCTGCTCGCCCGGCTTCGCCCCCGCCGTCCGGTGCCGTCGCGCACGCGCTCCCTCCGGCGACATCGCCGGGACACGCGGCGGCCCCGCCATCGCCCGCGGCCGTGGGTGCTGCCCCCGCCGATGGTGCCTCACAGGCTCCCGCGGCGGCGGCCTCCGCCGTCAGCGACGGGGGGCGGCTAGCCGCTCCCGCTGCCGGCGGTGAGCAGCAACCTGGCCCGGCGCCCGTCGCCGCCGACCCGGGGAGAGACACCGGAGTCGGAGCCGCGCCCCGCAGCACCCCGACCGACGCGCTGGCCGCGTCCAAGGGCAAGAACTACGAACGACTGGTCAGCGACGCCGATCGGTTGCTGGAGAACGGGCAGACCACCAGGGCGCAGAAGCTTTACGATGAGGCGCTGCAGCTGCAGCCGAACGGCGTGGCGGCGCTGACCGGCTCGGCGTTTTTGCAGCTCGATCGGCAAAAGCCGCTGGCCGCAATCTCCCTGTTCAAACGCGCCCTGGCGCGCGCGCCCGGCTATCCGCCGGCGCTGTTCGGCATGGGTGAAGCCTACCGGGCTCAGGGCTACACGGTCCTGGCCATCGACTACTACAAGCAGTACCTGGCCACCGCCCCCGGCGGCCCCGACGCCCACGCCGCGCGCGGCCAGCTCAAGGAACTGGAGGATGCGCCTCAGCGGCGCGTCGACGCGCCGTCACCGTCGGCCGTCATTCCACCCGAAAACATTCGCCCCGAACGCCGCATCGAACCTGCCCCCGTGCTCCCGCCGTAAGAAGCTAGGTCGACGCTTCGATGAGGTCCAGGAGCGTGTCGAGGTCCATTACAACCGCGTCGACCGGCTCGCTGCCCTGCAATACGCCGCGCAGCGGGGCGTCCATCGCCGTGCCGAGACCGTCGGTGATGGCGCGGTAGCGGGCGGCGGTGCCCGTCCACAGGCTGACCACGCCGTCCCCCTGTCGCATGAGCTGCCGGCGTAGCGCCTCGTTGCCCAGAGGCGCGGGTCCGTGGACGCTAAATTTCTGGTCGAAGGCGGGGTCGCCGGTGCGTGTGCGCGGCAGCGCCAGCTTTTGCTCCGGGCTCTTCGCCAGCCAGCTATGGTGCCGTTCGATGGTGGCGTCGGGGGGGGCCCGGCCCGGTTCACCGACCACGACCTCGTATTCGACCACCTGCCCGCGCCGCCGCAAGAACCGCACGCCCAGCGATCGCCCGCGACGGTAGCCCCGGATGCGGCTCATCTCGACCTCATCTTCCTCGACCACGACAGCCTCGGGCGGCGAACCGTCCGGTCCGGGGGCGTCGCTGGCGGCGGTGGCGACGCGGCCGACGTATTCGCGCCATTCCATGGGGCCGGGGCGCGGGCGATCCGCGTCGCCATACGACACCGCCCTCAGCTCGCCGACAGCGACCGACAGCAGGCCGACCAGCGCGATGGCGATCTCGGACGGAGAGACGACCTGGTACCCGGCCAGCGCCAGCAGCAAGAGGCCATACCCGCCGAGACGCATCCCCCCCTTGTCCATCACCAGCTGCGTGACCGCGTAGACCCAGCCAGCCAGCGCCAACACGTAGGCAATTCCGAGCACCGAGCCCAGACGCGGCAGATCCATCCGCAGGCCGTAGAGCACAGCGGCCTGCAGCAGGTCAAAGCGCGTCGCCAGGGTCAGGGCAAAACCGGCGGTCGCCGCCAGCGCCAGCGCCAGCGGCACACCCCACCGCCTTTCTCGCCACGGCCGCGGCGAAAACAGGGCCGGGGCCGCCATGGCGGACGCCAGCAGCGCGGCTTCGGACAGGCGCGCCAGCAGCAACGTCGCGCCGACGGTGCCGCGCAGCCAGCCGGTGCGTTCACAGATGATGGCGGCCACGTGAATCAGGCCGGGAACAATCAGCAGAAAGAAACCCAACTTCACCCGCCGCAAGACCGGCGTGCCCAGCACGGACGCCGCGATCAGCAACGACAGGAAACCAAAACTGGTTTCGATGTGCAGGGCGAAACGGGGCGGCAGCCGATCGAACAGCATTGCCAGGCTGGCCAGCAACAGAAAGACCGACCCGATCAACACCACGGTGAAGCGGACGCCGCGCGGGAACAGCTCGCCCCGCCGCAGCAGGCCGAAAAACGCCATCACCAGAATCAACAGGGCCAGCACGCCGGCCAGATGAAACAGGAAGGGCCCCGAAT
>DASRQT010000160.1:0-3639 GCA_035696485.1 Polyangia bacterium
GTGCCGGCGATGTGGTGTTCATCCATACCGGCGGAATTTTCGGACTTTTCCCCTTTGCGGCCGAGCTCTTACCCCTGGTCTAAACGCGTCATGGGCAAAAATAGTGAACACGACTTCCGAACGCTGATATGGATGGGGGAAGTCGGCCCCAGCCGATCGGACAACCAGCGAGGATTCAATCAATGCCGCGTTCTGTTTGCCCTTTGAGAACCTCAACCCTGACGTCAACCGTCTCCATCACGTCGCTTGGCCGGCAGCCCGGGCCGGTGGGCCGGGCGCTGGTCGGCGCGCTGATCGTCCTTATCGCCGCGCCCGCGGTGGCGGCGCCCAAGAAGAAGAAGAAAGCCGGCGACAGCGGCGAGACCGCGCCGGCGGCACCGACCCGGCCGGCTTCTCAGGAGATCGACAAGGAACGACCCAAGACGATGGTCGGCGGCCCGCTGGTCGCGCCGCCGAAGGACACCCTGGGGCGTCTCCATTACGGTTCGCCGTCGGCCACCAATGTCGGGAAGGTGACCGTCAAGGCGCCTGCGACCGACAAGATCCAGGTTCTCTTCGACGGTCGCTACTTCGGGACCGCGCCGCTGACCATCCACAGCATTCCCAGGGGTGACTACATCGTCGAAGGGAATTTCCCCGACGGCAAGACCGTCACCAAGCCGGTGACCGTGGTCGACAACGAGACCGCGACGGTCGAGCTGGCGCCCTCGCCGGAAGCAGCCCCGCCGCCCACGCGCCCCAGCCTGTTTGACGCCGAGATGACGCCGAAGCGCCTCAAGACGGCGAAGGTTTTAGCCATCACCGGCGGCGGCTTTCTGCTGCTGGGCGGCATCTTCGGCTACCTCAAGTACAGCAAGGAGAAGGAGTACGGCGAGCCCGGGAAGACGCAGGCCCAGCTGGACGATATCGCCAACACCGGGAAGCGTTACTCGTTGATCGCCAACTTGTCGTTCGCTCTGGGCGGCGTGGCTCTGGTCGGCGCGGCCTGGGCGGCCTATCCGATGTTCTTCGGGCCGAAGGAAAAGCCGGGCGAAAACCCCACCACGCCGCCGCGCACGTCATTCTTGCTGCTTCCCGGACCCGGCGGCGCGTCCGGTTCGGTCGCCTGGACGTTCTGATCGGGACCCTGAAAGGGTCCCGTACCCCCCGCGAAGCGATCTGCGGTCTTATTTTCCCAGCTTGGCGGTGTCGATGACGCGGACGCCGGCGGGTGGCGTCCAGCGAAACGAGGCGTCGGGCAGCCCAGTGCCGACCTTGACGTCGGAGAACAACATGTCGTTGATGTTCCCCTGCCCGTCCACCAGGATGCTCTCGCGCACGTGGAAGCTGGTGGGATCGACGACGAACATCAGTGACTTGACCTGCGCCTGCGCCCGTTTCGGCTGCAGCAACAGGACGTAGTCGCGGGCAGAGCCGTACCCGGGATTGGGCGCGAAGCTGATCTCGAACTCGTCCGACAGCTTGCCCTTGCCCGTCAGAAACGCCAGTGCGGCCGGAAGCTGCGACGACTTGAGCTCCTGCTTGAACGCCTGCTTGTCCTCGGGCTCGTACAGCCACAGCAAGTCGCCGTCGGCCAGGTACATCTTCGGCTCCGGCTTCTCGTAGTTCCAGCGCATCCGGCCCGGTTTCTTCAGCAGCACCTCGCCCGACGAGGTGCTCTTGCGGTTGAAGGTCGGGTTGGTCAGCGTCTGCGTGAACCGCGCCCGAAAATCGCCGGCGGCGTCGTACCGGTGCTGGACGCGATCCACCACGGTCTTGAGATCCAGGCGCGACGCGGCAACAACCGGCGCCGGCGCGCGCGCCGCGCGGGGCTGCGGTTCTGCCATCAGCGAGAACGCGACCGCGACCACGACCGATGTGATTCCCATGGGGGCGATCCTAATCAATTGGACGCGCGCCCGCGACCTGCGATTCAACCGGATTCAACCGTACAGGCGGGCCGACAGCGCGATGCCAATCTGCCCGATCCAGTAGGTCGACAGGGTGATGAGCCCGGCGTGGGCGTAGGGGCGCTTGAAACGGTTCCAGGCCAGCGTCGAATCGGAGATGTAGAAGACGAACGCGCCGGCCGCCGCCAGCACGGCCGCCGGCGGGGGCAACGGCCCCGCAATGGTCCCCGACGCCGAGGCGACCATGACGGTGATGGCGGCGGCGTAGACCAGCACCGGGATCCGCATTTTTCCCAGACCCGGCCACAGCAGCCGGACCAGCGCGGCCGTCAAGCACACCACCACCAGCGTCGGCAGAGACCAGACGCCCGAGGGCCCGGACACGCCGAAGAAGGCGGCGCTGTAGAGCAGGTGCGCCACCAGCACCAGCGCCACGGCGATCATGAACTCGCGATCGCCGTCGCCCAGCAGGAAGATGTCGCCCAGCAGCGAAAACACGATCCCGGCCGTGATCAGCCAGCCGAAGGTGTTGTGTGGGGGTAGGCCCACGATCAGCAACAGCGCGATGGTGGCCGCCGGCTTGCCGATGTTGACCAGCATCTGGCGTTTGGTCTCGACCCCCACGATCGCCACCACGCCGAAGAACGCGCAGAGCGCGATTCCAAGAGCGGGTGGCGGCGAAAGAGACATCATGGTGGTCGCATCCCGGGGGTCAGGGCGCGTGCTGCAGGTATTCGCCGGGCGGGGCGATGATCTCGCGCGGCTTGGCCCCGTTGGCGGCGCCGACAATGCCGTCGCGTTCCATCTGTTCCACCATCCGGGCCGCGCGGTTGTAGCCGATCTGGAGCCGCCGCTGGATGAACGACACACTGGCCTGGCGCGTCTCGCACACGATGGCGATGGCCTGATCGTACAGCTCGTCGTTGAAGTCGTTGGCGGGCGCTCCGTCTTCCGTGTCCTCCTCGCGCGGCTTGAGGATGTCCATGTCGTAGACCGGCTTGGCCTGCTTCTTCAGGAAGTCGACCACGCGGTGGACCTCGTCGTCGCTGAGGAAGGCGCCGTGAAGGCGGCGCAGCTTGGTGCCGCGGTCGGAGAACAACATGTCGCCGTTGCCCAGCAGGGTCTCGGCGCCCGACTGGTCGAGGATGGTGCGCGAGTCGATCTTCGAGGCGACCTGCAGCGCGATCCGGCTGGGGAAGTTCGCCTTGATGAGGCCGGTGATGACGTCGACGGACGGCCGCTGCGTCGCCAGGATCAGGTGCAACCCAGCGGCGCGCGCCTTCTGCGCGATGCGCGCCACCGACGTCTCGACGTCCTTCGGCGCGACCATCATCAGGTCGGCGAACTCGTCGATGACGATCACGATGTAGGGCAGCTTGCGCGGTGCAGGGGATTGACTGGCGGCGGCCTTCTCGGCGGCCGCCTGCGTGGCCGCCGCGATGTCCGACAGATCCTCCTCGCTCGGGACCTCGGACCGCACCACCCCCTCCCCGCCGTCGTCGTCCAGCTCGATCTCCTGTTCAGTGCCGTCGGCGCCGGCCAGAACCACCTTGATCTTCTTCGACGACGACTTCGCCACCGGCGAGGGGATGCCTTTGTTCGCCTGGTCAATTTTGGCGTTGTAGCTGGCGATGTCACGCACGCCGGTCTTGGACAGGAGCTCGTAGCGCCGTTCCATCTCCTCCACCGCCCAGCGCAGCGCCAGGTTCGCCTTCTTCGGATCGGTCACCACCGGCAGCAGGAGGTGCGG
>DASRQT010000161.1:0-2143 GCA_035696485.1 Polyangia bacterium
TATCGCTGCTACAGCCGTAGAACCCGGCCAGGGTCAGTGCGAAGACGGGAATGACAAGCTTTTTCAACATTTCTATCTCCTTTGGTTTATTCGAAATTTGGTCAAAAACGGAAGAAGGCGGGGACTATGTGGCGCACCATATAACAGAAGGAGGGGAGAAGGAAGTTTATGTGCGCGGTGTAAGTGGGGCTGTGCCTGGTGCCCCTGATACCCAGGGCGCCCGGCGCAACCTAACCACCTCAAGCAGACCCACAAGTCGGGTCCGCACCCCATGCAGGGGTCCCCATATCCCTATGATCGCGGCGCGCGCGCGGCGCGCTGACGCGTCACGACGTGATGGCCGGGGCGGAACGCTTCGCGTGGTTCGACGCGGCTCCGAGTAGGTGCAGATCAAGCTCGCGAACGGCGGCAAAGCGCGCGGCGACGTCATCCCAGTTCCAGACGTTCCACAGCGCCTCGAAGTACGGCTTCTTCTCCGGGCCGTACTGGAGGTAGTAGGCGTGCTCCCAGGCGTCCATGACCAGCAGCGGGATGCCGGCCTGCGTGGTCTGGGATTGGTGATCGTGGATCTGCGTCGTCACCAGGCGGTGGGCGATGGGGTCCCAGACCAGCGCCGCCCATCCCGACCCCATGATGGTCATGGCGGCCTGGACAAGCTGAGCCTTGAAACTGTTGAAGCTGCCAAAATGAAGGTCGATGGCAGCGCCCAGATCGCCGGTCGGATTGTCGCCGCTTTTGGGCGCCAGGTTCTGCCAGAACATCGAGTGTAGGACGTGCCCCGACACATTGAAGGCCAGCGCGCGCTCGAGCGCGGCGATCTTGGCGAAGTCGTTCCGGGCGCGCGCCTCGGCAAGTCCTTCGCTCGCCTGGTTTGCACCCGTCACGTACGCGCGATGGTGCTTGTCGTGGTGTAGCTCCATGATCCGTGCCGAGATGTGGGGCTCGAGCGCGGCGTAGTCATAGGGCAGATCGGGCAGCGTGTATTCATCACTCATGATGCCTTCAATATGGTGCTCACCAAACGGAGCACAAGCCGGCAGCGAACTCTGCGCTAGAAGCCGTGGCGGCCGCCAACGGTGCGGCGGTCGCGCAGGAGGCCCTTGCGGATGACGGCGGCGGCGCGGCGGGCCATCAGCTCTTGCGTGGGTTTGCGCCCGCGCAACGGTTCTTGCTCGGCGTGGTGCTCGACGAAGTCGCCCGGCTGACAGCCGAGCTCGAACATCGTCACCTCGCGCTTCCCGCGCTCGCCCAGGCGGAAGGGGACGACGGCCGCGCCGATGCCCGCGCCGACATAAACCGCGCCTTCGTAAGGCGGGCCGTGCGGTCGCCCGCCGGTGCGTTCACCGTTGCCTTGTCCGGGCGTGTGCAGGCGGCGGCCCTGGTGGCGTGAGCCGTAGAGGCCGTGAATGTATTTGTGCCCGGCGATGACCCCGACGGCGATCTCGTGCAGCCGCGCCAGCGTGACCTGGCCGCCGTGGGTGTGGCCCGAGAGCACCAGCGGTACGCCGTGGCGCCAGAGACCGTCGGCCTCCTCCGCGATATGGGACAGGCCAATGGTCGGGAGATCTTTTCGCAGCCCTTTGACCGCCTCGTCACGGCGCGCGTGGCCCGTGTACGCATCGTCCAGCCCGACAATCTGCAGCCGCTCGCGGCGAAGCGTGATGATGGTGTTGCGGTTGCGCAGCACCTCGACGCCGCCGCGCTCCAGCGCCAGCCGGACCTCATCGGCGCCCGACCAGTAGTCGTGGTTTCCCAGCACCGCGATAACCGGCGCGCGAAACGCGGACACCACCTCCGTCAGCTGATCCAGGTAAGCCTGGCTGTGGCAGACGAAGTCTCCGGTCAAGAGCACGAGGTCGGGTTTCTCCGCGTTCGTCATCTCGACCGCCGTGCGCTGCACCTCCATCGGGGTCACACGCCCGACGTGTTGATCGGTGAGGTGCGCGATGCGCAGGTGGGAGAGCTGATCGAGGTAAGCGACCGGCCCGGCGAAGCGTCGCAGCTGGATCTGGTGGCGAATCGACGCGCGGGTCGGCTTGGACGTCGCGTGAGCCTTTTTCGCCGCCATGCGCGCTGCAAATGCGGCCGCATCGTCGACGGTTGGCGGTACTCCCAGCACGGTACGCATTAGCTTAGCGTGCTC
>DASRQT010000162.1:0-3046 GCA_035696485.1 Polyangia bacterium
AGCGGTTCGGGCGGCAGCATCGGGGACGGATCCGTCGACATGACCTCGACGACGATGCCTGGAGAGGACACCCCACCAGCGCGGCCGCTGAACATCACCGGGCCGCGGATGCGTTATTCCCACACCTTCCGTACCAAGGACGCCGATCCAGCCGTGTCGTTCAACGACAACACGGAGATTGCCGTCGTCGATACGCGCTCGGCGAAGATGGTCGGCAAGCTGGTATTGCCGTTTGACGGCGTGGGCACGACCGCGGGCGGCATCGGCACGGCCGGCGCTTTCTGTGTGCCGAGGGGATTTCACGTCCTGGGCATCGCGGCGTTCCAGAAGTACGACATCCTCAAGAACGATGCGGCCTTTTACGGCGATGCCCGCCGTGAAGTCTTCGACGGCATCGAACATACGCACAAGTACGACTTCGCCAACATTCACATGGTGCCGTCGGACGGCGTGGCCAAACGCACCGAGATGGCGCTCAAGTATCTTCACAAGCTGTACTCCAACGAGGACTGGGGTTACTTCCTGAACACCGACGGTACCGTGCGCTGGGCGGACGTGATTTTCACGGGCTTTTCACACGGAGCCAGCAGCGCACCCCGCTTCTCCATGATCGTGCGCGCCTCGCGCTCGGTGTCGTTCTCCGGTCCGCGGGAGAACACCTGCAATTCGTTTCCCTCGTGCGTGGGTTCGGCCGGTCTGATCTCTGCCGATTGGCTCGCCGAGATGCCGGCCACGCCCACCGATCGGTTCTACACGCTGACCGGTACCGCTGATGATCAATATCCGCAGCACCTGTACGCGATGAACAAGATTGGCTACACCGGCATGCCCGTTTCAATGTCAGTTGGGCCACCCTACGGCGGATCGCATCGCATCTTCGTCCAGGGAGGTGGTCACGCCTCGCCGTGCAACGAGACCACCTACAAGGCCGTCTGTAACTACCTGTTCGGGGTCGCGCCAGAAAACCTGAACGGAATTCCTTAGGCAGGCTAATCTACGGCCGCTGCTGATCTCGCCGACCTTCATCCTCTTGCTCTTGCCCTTGCCCTTGCTCGGGGCAGGCTCGACTTCGGGAATCGTCCCAACCGACGCCGCGCCGGACGTGAGAACCGCCGTCGAGATCCTATGGGACGCGCCTGCCGGGTGCCCCAACGCGGACAGTGTCAGAGATTACGCCGAGCGGTTGCTCGGACAACCCCTCGACACGCCACGGGCGCAGCACGTGTCCGCCCGGGCCACGGTCCGTCGCAACGAAGCAGGCAACTGGGAGTTGAAACTTGTACTGACGTCCAATCAACACGTCGCGGAGGAGACGCTGGTCGCGAAACTGTGCAGCTCGCTTGCCGACGCCACCGGCCTCAAGGTAGCCCTGGCGACGGATCCAGAGACTGCGACGCGAGCAATGGAGACTGCACGCGGCGTGGAGACGCCCGCAGCAAGCGCGCCTCCGCCCACCACTGAACGCCCGGTTCCACCGTCGGAGCCCGCCGCCCGCGGTCCCGCCCAGCTGGGCGTACGTGCGGAAGGCAATGCTGATTTCCGTTTGCTCCCGGCGGTGGCGCCCGGGGCCGCGTTGACCGTCTGGCTGCAGCGATCGATCTGGCGGGCCGAGCTGACGGGCCGCGGTTTCTGGGGTGGCGACGCCCGCTTTCAGCAACTGCCTGCCGTCGGCGCGCATCTGCAACTTGTCAGCGCCGCCTCGCGCGCTTGCACCGTCCTGCCGGCGCGCGCGGTGTCGTTACCGGTCTGTCTCGGCGCGGAGTTCGGATTCATGCGCGGAGAGGGGTTCGGCGCCCAGCAGAACGGCACGTCGCACAGCCTTTGGGGCGCTGTCGTCGTGGGTCCGGCGCTGCAGTTGCCGGTGGCGACCGCCGTCTCGCTGTGGTTCGGAGCCGAGGGAGTCTTCTCGTTTCTCCGGCCGGGATTCAACGTGCGCAACCTGGGGACGCTGTACACGGCGCCGAGCGTTTCGGCGCGGATCGGCGTCGGTTGCGAAGTTCGATTCGGTCGGTAAACGCGCACTACGGGACGGCGCGCAGGGCAACGGATGTCGCCATCATGAAATCACCGGCGGCCCCGGCGCGCTCGGCGTAGAAAATATCGAGCGGATATTCGTGACCGGCAGTCAATCCCAACGCCGTCACGTCCAGCATCTTCGCCTCGGCGACGTGCTGGCCCGGCGCGCTGGCGGCCGCGATGAGGTTCCGACCAATAAAGACGAAGAGATCGTCATCCGATCGAAACCTGAACACGCCCTGCCCCCTATAGGTGAACAAGGCGTGCAGTTCCCCGGTGAACGCAAAGTTATGCATGTCGCCCTCGTTGCCGAAGGCGGTCATGGAGGACGTTCCATCGTCAATCGGAAAGAAAAGAAGGCGGGGCGATCCCGTTGCCATGTCCGGCGTTCCAGTGTTGTGGCAGTCGTACGCGAGGAGGCCGTCGCTGTTCGTCGTCAGGTTGACAGGATACGAGACCGCGATATTGGTGCCCGGGACGTCTTGATACCACTGGTCGAAATATTGTTTCCCGAAGGTCGGCACGTTGTTCGCGGGCGTCCTGTACACGGGCTTGCCGTCGGTTCCCAGCGTGTCGGCGACGACGCCCAAGTCGCTGTTGCGAATTTGGTTGTTGTGGAAGGCCGGATTGGTCGTCGGGTCGTTGACGTTGTACTTCTTGAAGTCTCGGATCAACATCCTGAGCGCAATGGAGTCCGGAAAATACACACCGACTGTTCCCTGGGCGGCGGTGTTCGAACATCCGGAGCCGTGTCCAATCAGCGCCAGCGCTGCCGCGGCCGTGCACAGCAAAGAGGTTCGGGCCCAGCGTGAAGATCGCCGCATCAGGGATCGGCCGTCGCCGTCGTGGCGCAGACCCTCTTTACCCGGTCGGTGAACGGCGAGTTCGGGTATCGAGCGAGAAAGCGTTCCGCCTCGGAGCGCGCCATGGTTGTCTGCCCCAGCTTGCAAAGGGCGGTCAGGTGGGCGACCGCGCGAACGTCCGCCAGGCGCCCTGAGGGAAACCGAACGGCGTATTCATCGAGCAACCG
>DASRQT010000163.1:0-2115 GCA_035696485.1 Polyangia bacterium
CCACGGCCACTCGGAGCTGACGTCGCCCACCGCGCGCGGCAAGTTCGTCGAGGAGATGCTCCTGTGCCGGACCGTGCCGCCGCCCCCGCCTGGCGTGCCGCCGCTGCCGAACCATGCGCCGCCTGGCTCGACGGTGCGACAGATCTTGGAAACCCACCGATCCCAGCCTCAGTGCGCGGCCTGCCACGCGCTGATGGATCCGATCGGGTTCGGGATGGAGAACTTCGACACCACGGGGCAGTACCGGACCATGGACAATGGCCAGCCGATCGACGCCTCCGGGCAGCTGGATGGCGTGGCGTTCAACTCACTGGCCCAGCTGGGGTCCGCGCTGCGCAAGAACGCGTCGGCCGGGCCATGCTTTGTCAGCAAGGTGTACGAGAACGCGCTCGGGCGCCTGCCCATCTACGTCGACACGGCGGCGCTCGATCAACTGATCACCAAGTTCAACGCCAGCGGGCACCACGTGGACCAGCTGCTGGTCGATCTCGTGAGCAGCGACGGTTTTCGCTTCGTGAGCCCGAAACAATAGCGGCAGAGAGAGATCCAATGCTTTTCGGTCGCAACAAGCTCTCGCGTCGCGCAGTCGTACGAGGGGCCATGGCCGGCGGTGCCATCGTCGCCCTTCCCCTGCCCCGCCTGTGCGCCATGCTCAACGGCAACGGCACTGCCTATGCCGACGGCACCGCGCTGCCGGTGCGCTTCGGCTGGTGGTTCTTCGGCAACGGCATCATCCCCGAGCGCTGGGTGCCGCCGCGCACCGGCGTTGGCGGCAACTGGGCGCTCAGCGAGCAGCTGGCGCCGCTGGAGAACGTCAAGCCCTGGGTCCAGGTGGTGAGCGGCACGGCGATCAAGGTGCCCGACAGGGCGCCGCACTCCAGCTTTACCGCCGCGGCGCTGTCGGGCTCGGACAGCGGTCCGGGGACCACGCTGCTGCCGACCATCGAGCAGGTCATCGGAAAAATGATCAACAGCGGAACGACGTTTCCCACCGGGCTGCACATCGGCATCGGCAACTCGGGGGGCGGGACAGAGATCGGCAACACACACTCGTTCTCGGGCGCGAGAATGCCCAATCCGGCCGAGTTCGACCCCAGCAACATGTTCAAGAAGCTGGTGGCGTTCGCCAGCAGCGCGAACGGCAAGCCGACGACGCCTGACCCCGAGCTGTTGCGCCGGCAGGCGGTGCTGGACGCCGTCAACAATCAGGCGAACAACCTGCGAAAGCGGCTGGGCATGGACGACCAGCAGCGCCTCGATCGCCACCTGGCCGGCATTCACGAGCTGCAGACGCAGATCATGCGCGCCCAGGGACCGAAGGTCAGCGGCAAGCTGATCGATCCGGCGATGGCGCACCCGAACGGCGGCGGGCCCGGGTCGCTGTCGCGCGCGCGCTGTCAGGCGTTCAACGATCTGCTGGTGTTCGCGCTGTCAACGGACCTTACGCGCATCTTCAGCTACACGTTCACGTCGGCGGCGTCTTTCCAGGTGTACTCGGACTGCGGGCTGCCCGGCGGGTACCACAGCACCTACGGCCACCGCGGCAGCCCCATGGGCGCGGCGTTCGGCACCGCGGGCATGAACACCGGCGTGCGCTACGCGATAGGCAACCTGGGCGATCTGCTGACGCGCATGAAGGAGACGCCCGACGGCGCCGGCAACCTGCTCGACAACTCGTGCGTTTACACGACGTCGTGCACGTCGGAGTCACAGACGCACTCGCCGCTGGATTTTCCGGTGTTGGTGTCGGGCAAGGCCGGCGGCAAGCTGAAGGGCGATCAGCACATCCGTCTCATCGACGACAACACGTCCAAAGTGCTCTACACGCTGTACAGCGCTTACGGCGGCACCGCGCCGACTTTCGGCAAAGACGAAGGCCAGGTCTCAAGCGGCATATCGGAAATACTGGCTTGAAGCGCGCGCGTCGACTTCTGCACGTCGCGGCCCTGGCGGTCGCGTCTTCTGCGATCGCTTGTGCACCCAGCGCGGGCGACGGCGAGAAAACCGGCAGCGGCGGCGGTACCACAGGCGGCGGCACCGGCGGCGCTTCGTCCGTGGGTGGCGAAGGCGGCGGAGGAACCACCGCCGGCGGTACCACAGGCGGCGGCGGCGCCG
>DASRQT010000164.1:0-29054 GCA_035696485.1 Polyangia bacterium
GGCCATGGTCAGCTAGCCTTTCGTTTGTACTGGTGAACGATGGGCTGAAACGATCTCGACGATCTTGTCCTGCTGAGAGCGCAGCGGGCGAGCGACCTGCTCGAAGGCGCGCTGAGTCTTTCCGACGGGGCCTGGGCGGCGATCGGCGATGGGGAGTTGCCGAGGAGCTGCTCGACGGAGACGCCAAGGATCTTGGCGAGCTTGGGAAGGACGTCTGAGCGCGGGGGCTTATCGGTGTGCTCCCAGAAGGTGATGTTTTGCTGGGTCTCGCCGACGAGCTTGGCGAGCTCGACGTGGGTGAGGCCGGCAGCGCGGCGTAGGTCGGCGAGGTGGGCACCCTGGTCGGACCGGGTCTTGGCAGATCTGTGCGGTATGCGCGGATCGTAAAGCCGTATCTCATGGGCGGGCGGGCGCGATGAAAGTAGCGCTTGCATAATTGCCAGTATACTAGCGATCTGAATGGCCCTTCGGGCCTACCGACATCGAGCGTGGTTGCGCCGATATCGATTCCGGCAACGGAGTGCCCGGCGCTATCTTCTCGATTCAATCGGGTGAGTTGCGGAGGATTGCCTATGGTCCGGATCAGCCCCACCCATAAGGTATGCGGAACGCGCAGGTGGCCCCCCTCTGGGAGAGTGTGCCGCCTAAAACATACGGGGGGACAGAGCGGGTGGTGTCGTTCCTGACCGAAGAGCTGGTCCGTAAAGGCCACCAGGTCAGCTTGTTTGCCAGCGGCGATTCGCAGACGGCGGCGGAGTTGCTCCCCGTTGTGCCGAAGGCGCTGCGCCTCAATGACGGGCCGCGCGATCACACGGCCTCGCATGTGATGATGGTTGAAGACGTCCGCCGCCGCGCCGCCGACTTTGACGTCATCCACTTTCACATCGACTACCTGCAATTTCTGGCCTCCTTCCGAAACACGCCTCACCTGACGACCTTGCACGGTCGCCTCGACTTTCCGGAGCTGCCGGTCCTGTACCGGCGGTTTGCCGACCGGCCGATCGTGTCCATCTCCGACGCGCAGCGGGCGCCGCTGCCGGAAGCCAATTGGGTGGGGACGGTCCATCACGGGCTGCCGCTGGATCGGTTCAAGTTCCATCCCGAGCCGGGGCGCTATCTCGCGTTTCTGGGGCGGATCTCGCGCGAAAAGCGCGCGGATCTGGCGATCGCCATCGCGCGGCGCCTGGGGTTGCCGCTGAAGATCGCGGCCAAGCTGGACGCACAGGACCGTGACTATTACGGGTCGGTGGTCAACGAAATGAAGGGCGATCCGCTGGTCGAGTTCGTGGGCGAGATCAACGACGGCGCCAAGGACCAATTTCTCGGCGGCGCGCTGGCGCTCCTGTTCCCCATCGACTGGCCGGAGCCGTTCGGGCTGGTGATGATCGAGGCGCTGGCTTGCGGGACGCCGGTGGTCGCCTTCCGGCGCGGGTCGGTGCCCGAGATCCTGCAAGATCGGGTGACCGGATTTATCGTCGACGACGTGGACGGCGCGGCCGCTGCGACGCACAACATCCATTCCATCGATCGCCGCGCCTGTCGGCAGTACTTCGAGGCCCACTTTGCCGTCGAGCGGATGGCGGCCGACTATTTGAACATCTACGAAGCTCTACGGGGTGTGCAACCCGCGCGGAAGGTCAGCGGCTGACCGCGGCGACGGCTTCTCGCGCGGGCGATTTGTATGTCACGCTTATGAACGTGGACACCCAGCAAGCTTCGACGCAGGCGCAGGACGCCGTCACCTACCCGTGCACCGCGTGCGGCGCCGTCAACCGCATCCTGCGCTCGCGCTTGAAGGACGATCCCACCTGCGGGCGCTGCAAGGCGAAGATCTTCCCGCGCAAGACGGTCGCAGTCACCGACGCCACCTGGAAGAAAGAGGTCGAGGACAGCCCGCTGCCGGTGCTGGTCGAGTTCTGGGCGCCGTGGTGCGGGCCGTGCCGCGTGGTCGGTCCCATCCTGGAACAGCTCGCGAGCGAACGCGGCGGGCGCGTGAAGATCGCCAAGGTCAACATCGATGAGAATCCGCGCGTGGCGTCTCAGTTCGCGGTTCGATCGATCCCGACGATGATCCTGTTCCGCGGCCCGCTGGTGGTGGATCAGCTCGTCGGTCTGGTCCCCAAGGCGACGCTGGAAGGTCGCCTGGACCGCGCGACCTGATCCGCACCCCCGCGCCCCCCCCGACCGCAGACCGATTGCGATGACGGATTGCCCGGTGGCCGGCCACTACGTGGGTTGAACGTAGCGGATCGCGCTTTGCGTCGGAGGAGCGAGTTTGACCATTCGATCTGTATCCTTGATCTTGATGATCGTGGCCGTTGTCCATTTGCCCTTGCCTTCGCCCGCAAAGGGGGCGTCGATCGTGAAGACAAACTTTGGAAAATCTGACGGGAAGGCCGTCCACCTCTACACGCTGACCAACAAGAATGGCCTCATCTTGAAGGTCACCACGTACGGCGGGATCGTCACCGAGCTGCACGTGCCCGACAAACACGGCAAGCTGGGCGATGTCGTGCTGGGCTTCGACAATCTGGATGCGTACCTCAATGGGCACCCGCACTTTGGCGCCATCACGGGCCGCGTCGCCAATCGCATCAAGGCCGCGCAGTTCGGGCTGGACGGTGAGACGTTCAAGCTGGCCGCCAACAACGGCCCCGACCACCTGCACGGCGGCGTCAAGGCCTGGGACAAGATGGTCTGGCAGGCGGAGCCGACCGAGACCGCCAACGGCCCGTCGCTGAAGCTGTCCTACACCTCGCCGGCTGGCGAGGAAGGTTATCCCGGGACGGTGAACGCCACGGTCACGTACACGCTGACCAACAACAACGAGTTCCGGGTCGACATGACGGCCGTGACCGACAAGCCGACGCTGGTCAACATGGCCCACCACAGCTACTTCAATCTGGGCGGGCACGACGGCGGGCTCATCACTGACCACGAACTGTGGATGAACGCCGACCGCTACACACCGGGCACGCCGATCATCCCGGACGGCAAGATCAAGCCGGTGGCCGGCACGCCGTTCGACTTCAGGAATGCCAAGGTCATCGGCAAAGATTTGAAGGCCATCGGCAACACGCCCGTCGGTTACGACCACAATTACGTCGTCAACGGCGAGCCGGGCGCCATGCGACTGGTGGCGCGGGCCAAGGATCCGCAGTCGGGGCGCGTGATGATCCTCGAGGCTGACCAGCCGGGCGTTCAGTTTTACACCGGCAACTACATGGACGGATCAACCGCGGGCAAGGGCATCAAGCACGTGCAGCACGTCGGCTTCTGCCTGGAGACGCAGAAGTTCCCCAACGCGATCAACATCCCCGACTGGAAGGACCAGGCCGTCCTGCGCCCGGGACAGACCTACACCCATCACATGGTCTACAAGTTCTCGACCGAGTAGCTGGCCGGTACCGGCGCGGCGGTGCGGCGCAGTCGCGCTCCGGCTATCGCAACAAGCTGTAGATCAACGCGCGCAGCGTGTTGACGTCGAAGGGCTTTTCCAGACGCGCGTTCCGCACCTCGCCCAGAAATTCCCGCGCGCGGGTGGTGAACGCGCCTCCGGTCATGAACACGATCCGATCGGCCTGATCGGGCGCCATCTTGGCCAGGGCGGCGTGAAGGTCCATCCCGGTGATCTCGGGCATCATCAGGTCGCTGAGGATGGCATCGAAGCGCTCGCCGCTCTTCAGCAGCTCGATCGCTTCGCGCGCGGTCGTCACCACCTGCAGGTCGTGTTCCCCGGCCAGCATTCGGCGGATCACGCCCCCCAGCATCGGTTCGTCATCGACGATCAAGATTCGCCCGCGACGGCCGGTGGGCACCGCCACCGGCGGCGGGGTGACCTCGGCGGGAATGGCCTTGGCAATCGGAAGGGTGATCCGGATGGAGGTCCCCTTGCCGACCTCGCTGTCGACGTCGATCCGTCCGCCCATACCCAGGACGATGCGGTGGCAGATCGCCAGGCCCAGGCCGGTCCCGACGCCGATCGGTTTGGTGGTGAAGAAGGGATCAAAAATCTTGGACAGCACCGCCTCGGGAATGCCGCTGCCCGTGTCCCGGACCTCCACGACCACCTGGCCGTTACCGTCGCCGTTGTCGGCGCGTTTGGTCACGACGCGTATTTCGTTCTTGTCGGTGTTGCCCTCGGGGATGGCCTGCGCGGCGTTGACGATCAGGTTCAAAAACACCTGTCCCAGGCGGGCCTCGTTGGCGTCGACAAACGGGACGTCGCCATAGTCCTTGACCAGGCGCGCCCGGTGGCGAATCTCGTTCCAGGCCATGCGAAGCGACGACTCCAGCACGCGATGAACATCGACGGCCCCGCGACGGTCATCGTCGGAGCGCGAGAATATCTTCAGATCCTTGACGATGTGCCGGACCCGGTCGGCGCATTCGCGCGCGTCGCGCAAGGACTCTTCCATCTCCTGCAGCCGGGTGGCGGACCATTCGCCGCGGTGGTCGGCGAAGTCCTGCGCGACCAGATCCAGGTTGGCCATCAGCGCCGCCAGCGGGTTGTTGATCTCGTGGGCGACGCCGGCCGCCAGCGTGCCGACCGACGCCATGCGATCCGAGATCATCAGCTGCTCTTGCATCTTGCGCCGCTCGGAGCGGATCCCCGATTCGCGCAGCTCCCGTTCGATCGCCGGGATCAGCCGGGCGAACTTGCCCTTGGTCATGAAGTCCTGGGCGCCGGCCCGCATCGCGTCGACCGCCACCTCCTCGTCGATGGTGCCCGACACGATGATGAACGGCAGATCCAGCCCCCGCTCCTTGACCACCGCCAGGGCCGACGGGGCGTCGAACTGGGGCATGGAGTAGTCGGAGATGATGATGTCCCACGGTGAGGCCAGGGCCGCGGTCATCGCCTCGGCCGTCTCGACGCGTTCCACCGTCGGGTTGTAGCCGCCCTGGCGCAGCGCGCGCGTCAGCAGCGCGGCATCGTCCTCGCTGTCTTCGCACAGCAATACCCGTAAGTCTTTGTTCATCAAGCTTTGCTCTTATCGGGCGCTCGGCGGAGGACGACGATTGAGGACCAGCCAGTACATTCCCAGTTCCCTCGTCGCTTCCACGAATTCGCTGAAGTTGACCGGTTTTTGAACATAGCTGTTGGCCCCCAGGCGATAACTCTCGACCACGTCACGGTCCTCCACCGACGAGGTCAGCACGACGACCGGCAGGAACTTCCCGCTTTCGTGCTGGCGGATCTGGCGCAGAACCTCGAGCCCGCTCAACTTCGGCAGGTTCAAGTCGAGCAGGACCAGCTCCGGCAGCAGCTCCGGATTTCGGGCCTGGTGGGCGCCTCGGCAGAAAAGGTAGTCCAGCGCCTCCATCCCGTCACGGACGACCACCACCTCGTTCTGGAGGTTGTTTCTCTCCAGCGCGCGCAGGGTTAGAGCGACATCGTCTTCGTTGTCTTCGACCAGGAGTATTCGAGACATCACGGGTGCCCTCCGGCTGAATTCAGCGTGAAGAAAAATGTCGCGCCTTGATCAACGGCAGCCTCCGCCCAGACTTGACCGCCGTGGCGCCCGATAATTCTGGTAACGATTGCCAGGCCGATACCAGTCCCCTCGAAATCTGAGGTGCTGTGCAGGCGCTGAAAAGGTTGAAACAGGCGACTTGAAAACCCCTGATCAAAGCCGGCGCCGTTGTCGCGGATGAAATAGACAGGCTCTTTTTCGGGTTTGACGCCGAATTCGATGCGGGCCCCGGTGCGCTTGCCGGTGAACTTCCAGGCGTTGCGAAGCAGGTTCTCGATGGCGATGCGCAGCAGCCGGGAATCCGCCTGCACGACAATGCCCGGCTGCACCACCGTCTCGACGTTGCGTGTGGGCTCGCCGGTGCGCACCTCGGCCATGATCTCCGACACCATCTCCGACAGGTTGACCGACTGCCGTTTGACGTCGGAACGACTGATGCGCGACAGCTGCAGCAGGTCGTCGATCAACTGTCCCATTCGTTGCGCTGCGGCCCGAATCCGCTTGAGGTAGTCCTGGCCGCGAGCGTCCAGCTGCGGGCCAAAATCCTCCAGCAGTGCCTGACTGAAGCCGTCCAGCGGTCGCAGCGGCGCGCGCAGATCGTGAGACACCGAATAGTTAAACGCCTCCAACTCCGCCAGCGTCCTCTTGTGCGCCTCGACCTCCTCGGCCAGGCCAAGCCGGTTCATATAAAGCTCGAGAAATACCCTTACCTTGCTGAGCAGGATGTGCGGGTTGATTGGCTTGAACAGGAAATCCACGGCGCCCGTGCCGTACCCGCGCAGGACGGTCCGTTCGGTCTCGTGCATCGCGGTGACGAAGATAATGGGCACGTCGCGGGTCGCCGAGTTCTCGCGGGCCAGCCGCGCGACCTCGTAGCCGTCCATCCCCGGCATCTGAACGTCCAGCAACATGACGGCGAACTCAGTCTTCAGCAGGTGCCGGAGGGCGTCGTTGCCGTTGCTGGCGCGGACAATCTTGCAGCTGAGGCTGCCCAGCTGCGCCTCCAGCGCCACCAGATTGGCGTCGACGTCGTCGACGATCAAGATGCTGGGTTTGGTCGTGGTCATGTCCCCTGATAGCGATAGATCTGCTGTTCGGGGGCGAACTCCGTGAACGGTTTTCCGTCTGGTTGAGTTAGCCGTTCGCTGGTGCCGAGGCACAGGAAGCCACCGGGACACAGGCTCTGGGAAAACTTGTCCAGCACGCGACTCCGTAGGTCGCGCCTGAAGTAAATCAAGACGTTTCTGCAGAAGACCATGTGCATTTCGCCAAATACGTGGTCAGCCACGAGATCGTGTTGGAAGAAGAGAATCTTCCTACGCAGAAGCTCCTTCAGCGCGACCTGATTGTACGCCGAGGTGTAATAACTGGCGAATGTTGACGTTCCGCCCGCGTTTTCGTAATTGGCGGCAAAATCCGCCAGCTTGTCTTCCGAATATACCCCCTGCTTGGCCTGCTCCAGCGCCTTGGAGCTGATGTCGGTGGCGTAAATCTGTGTGCGGTCCAGTAACCCTTCTTCGTACAGTAAAATTGCGCTGGAATAAGCCTCCTCGCCCGTGGCGCAGCCACTGTGCCAGACGTTCAGGAATGGATACGTGCGCAGCAGGGGAAACACCCGCGTGCGCAACGCCCGGTAGAAGCCCGGATCCCGGAACATGTCGCTGACCTGGATTGTCAGGTCATCCAGAACCGATGCGAAGAAAAGCGGATCGGTCAGGAGCTTGTGCTGAAGCTCGCCGAGGTTGGCGAGGCCCGATTTGCTCAGGGCCACCAGAACCCGACGGCGGATCGAGTTCTCGGAGTAGTCGCGCAGATCGTACCCATATTTGACGTGGATCGCCTCCAGCAAAAGACGGATCTCAAGTTTCTCGACGTCGGTCGGGTCAGTAGGCATTGCCAGTACTACTTGAGGTGGTCGTGAAGCAGGGCGATCAGGCGCATGGGGTCAATCGGTTTGGACAGATAGTCGGTCGCGCCAGCCTCCAGGCATTTCTCCCGGTCGCCTTTCATGGCCTTGGCGGTCAGGGCGATGATCGGCAGCGTGCGAAAGCGGGTGTCCTGCCGGATGCGCCGTATCGCCTCGTACCCGTCCATCTCCGGCATCATGATGTCCATCAACACCAGCTCGACGTCGGGGCGATCGTTGAGCGCGGCCAGCGCGGTGATCCCGGTGTCGGCGGTCAAGACCTCGACGCCTTTTGCTCGCAGGGTGGCCGACAGGGCATAGACGGTGCGCATGTCGTCATCGACCAGCAGCACGCGGCGACCGCCCAGTTGCACGTCGGCGGGGTGACTGGCGGGCGCCGACATCCGCCGTGTGCCGAGGCCTTCCTTGAGACGCCGCACGAACAGACGCACCTCTTCAAGCAACCGCTCCGACGACGAACCTTCCTTGAGCACGACCGCTTCGGTGTACTTCTCCAGGGCGTTGGCCTCCGCCTTGGTCAAGGCGCGGGCGGTGTAAACCACCACCGAGGGCATGTCGTGACCGCTCTGTTCGTCCA
This sequence comes from Polyangia bacterium, assembly GCA_035696485.1. GTDB lineage: Bacteria > Myxococcota_A > Polyangia > Fen-1088 > Fen-1088 > DASRQT01. The sequence goes on from DASRQT010000164.1 coordinate 7,982, forward strand.
TGGAGCGCAGCAGATCCAGCCCGTCCATGTCGGGCAGCGAAAGATCCAGAATGACGCAGCCGAAGCGTTCCTTCTTCAGGGCCGCCAGCGCGTCGCGCGCGTTCATCACGCGATGGACCTCCAGGTCCTCGCCGGTCAGCTGTTTTACCAGCGACTCGCCGGTGGCGGCGTCATCCTCGACCACCAGCACCCGGGAGGTGAGGGCGGGGCGCCGGGGCATCAGCGCCTCGACGACACGAAGCAGATCGATGCGCGAGGCCGGCTTGGTCAGATAGCCGACCGCGCCCATGGCCAGCCCCCGCTCTGACGCGTCCAGGGCCGACAGGAAGTGGACCGGGATCTTTGCCGTCGCGGGGTCGGCCTTGATAGCTTCCATGATCTTCCAGCCGTCCATGTCGGGCAGCTTGACGTCGAGGATGATGCCCTTGGGGCGGTGGGTCTTGGCCAGGCGCAGGCCGGTCTCGCCATTTGGCGCCACCAGGAAGGTCAGGCCCTGGCTGCGGATGACATCGGCGAACACGTCGGTGAACGCCGAGTCGTCCTCGATCAAGAGGAGGTCCACCTCGCCGCCGGCGGGCCACACCGGGGCGTCGGCACTGGCGCGCGGCCGGGCCTTCTCGGCACCGGTGCTCGGTCGCTCGGGCAGGGTGCAGGTGAACGTACTGCCTTTGCCGATGACGCTGTCGAGCTGCAGCTCGCCGCCCAGCAATGACGCGAGCTCGCGCGCGATGCCGAGGCCGAGGCCGGTTCCGCCGTAGCGGCGGTCGGCGGCGCCATCAACCTGTTCGAACGGGGCAAAGACGCGGTCTTGATTCTCCGTCGCGATTCCGATGCCGGTGTCGGAGACCGAAAACGCGACCGCGTGGGCATGATCGAGATCGGTCCGGCGAAAGCGAACCTGCGGCCTCGGCCGGTCGATATGAACCGTCACTTCGCCCTTTTGCGTGAACTTGATGGCGTTGCCGACCAGGTTGGTGACGATCTGATCCAGGCGCTGCTTGTCGGTGGTGATGGTTTCAGGAAGGTCGGCCGCGATCTCGACGACAAAATGCAACCCCTTCTCCTCGGCCAGCGCCGCGAACACGCGCCGCAGCCGGTCGGCCACCTCGCGCAGCGGAACCTCGGCGTTGTTGACGTCCTGCTTGCCGGACTCCACCTTCGACAGATCCAGCACCTGGCTGATCAACGCCAGCAGATCCTTGCCGGCCGAGTGAATGGTCCTCGAGTATTCGACCTGCTTTTCGGTCAGGTTCCCCTTCTCGTTTTCGGACAGGAGGTTCGACAGCAGCAGCATGCTGTTGAGCGGCGTGCGCAGCTCGTGCGACATGTTGGCCAGGAACTGCGATTTGTAGGCGCTGACGGTGGTCAGCTCGGCGGCCTTGGTCTCGAGACGCTCGCGCGCCTCGCCCAGATCGACGTTTCTGTCCTCGAGGGCGCGTCGTTGCGCGTCCAGCTCCTCGGCCTGGTGGGTCAGCTCCTCGTTGGTCTGGCGCAGCTCCTCCTGTTGTGACTGCAGCTCTTCATTGCTGGCGCGGAGCTCTTCCTCTTGCTGCGATAGTCTCTCGGCCTGTTCTTGCGTCGCCTTGAGCAGGTCGCGCATCACCATCCGGGCGCGAGCGACCTCGATCGCGATGGCCAGCGTCTCGCGGACCGAGAGCAGGAGCTCGGCGTCGGTCTCCGACCACGGTTTGAGAAGGCCGAACTCCATTACGCCGGTCACGCGGTCGGCATGCGTCAGCGGAAGCAGGACCAGCGTCCGTGGCGAGCTCTCTCCCAGTCCGGAGCGGATCCGGAAGTGGTCGGCGGGGGGATCCTTGATGACGATGATCTTGTCTTGCTGGGCCGCCTGCCCGACCAGACCTTCCTCTTTACGAAAGTGGCGAGAGGCCAGCGCGTCCTCGCTGGCGATCAGGGCGTGGTGGCCGTAGAGTTTCAACTCGCCGTTCTGGTCCGCGTAATAGAGGGCGCCGACGGGGGCCTCGATGTAGCCGGCCAGGAATCGAATCGCGCGGTCGGCGACCTCCTTGGGTTCAAGCTCTCCGCGCAGCTCGTTGGCCAGGCCTCCGTGTCCCGACTTCAGCCAGTCGGTGCGATCGCGCTCCGCGCCCAGCTGCTTCAGGCTGTCCGCCATCTGATTCGCCTGCCGCGAGACATCTCCCAGCTCGTCCTGACTGGAGATGGGGATGGGATGGGCGAAGTCTCCGCCGCCGAAGCGCTGGAAACCCCCGGATAGATCCGCCAGCGAACGCACCAGACCGCGGCTGAGCCAGGCGGTGAACAGCACCACCAGCAAGAGACACGCGATGCTGACTGCCAGCCGCACCTGGGCGCCGGTATCAAGCGCGTTTGCCGCCGCGACGAACGCCTTCTCCAGCTCGCCGCGGTCGAAACCGGCGGCCGCCTTCACGGCCTCGAGCGCCCGCGCCCGTTTTGTCTGCATCGCCCCCATCGTGGTGACCACCGCCTCGCCGGTCTCTCCCCCCAGCAGGCGTCTGGAGACGTCGTAGGCGACGGCGTAATATTCCTCGGTCTCGTTGCGCAGCACGGCCACCTTGGTGGGGTCGAGCACAGAGCCCGCCTCGGTAAGGGTTTGAAGCAGTCGATCTTTGTGCTGGCGGGTTTCGTCGAGAGCGTCAGGATCGTGTGCCGCCACCGCGTCCTGAAAGCTGCGTTGCAGCCGTTCGAACTGGGCGGTCAACTGCGGACCCAGCTCGACACGCGGGAGATAGCGGTTCTGAACGCGGATCAGCTCTTCCTTTACCCTTCCGCTGATGACGGTGCTGGCCGCGATCAAGATGATGAACGCCGCCGCAGCCGTGCTCACGATGGCTACTAGCTTGGCGCGGAAGGTGAAACGCACGGGTGTAGCTCACTTCACGGTGACGGCCTTGACGCGGTCAAGGTTGGCGTTGCCGGATACATATCCAATACTACCGCTGTATCTGAGGACAAAGCGGATGACGTCCTCGTCCGTGTCCAGCTCCGGCGGCGGGACGTCGCGGCCCGAGAACACCATCTGCTGCCAGTAACTCTTCACCGCGCTGACCGATCGGCGGAGGATGTCCTCCGAGAATTTCCGGCGCGCGAGATTGTCGACCTCCAGATCCACCGGCCGGATCGCCTCACTCTCGTTCCAGCGGCTGATCTTCTTCAAGAATGCGTCAGCGACGAACTTTCGGTCGACAACGGTCGCCGGATTGCTGGGATGAACGATGACGCGATAAACGACCGTCGCGGCACGCGGCTGCGTGATCGTCAGCGTCCACGGCACGGCAAAGGCGGCGATAGCCGCGAACAGGAGAATTTTTGGTGTACGCACCCGACAGCCTTAAAAGTAGGCGGTGGTCTTCAGCAGAAAAACCGCCCAGTCTTCCGTCAACTTGCCCAGCGAGGTCACGCTGTTGAGGGCCGTTGTGAGTCCGGCCGTGCCGTGCATGTAGTGGGCTTCGAGCTTGACTAGCCAGTAAGAGTTGATGTCGAATCGCAACGTCAGCGCGGTGTCATGCTGCATGTTCGCGCGGCCGTAATCGGGCACCTCCCCAATTCCCAGCGAGCTCTTGATGCTGCGCTTGCTCACGTCCGGGTAGTAAATCGAGTAATAGGCTCCGGTTTGCAGCCATTGATTCAGTCGATACCCGGCCATGGCATAGGCGCGCTCGTTGACTTGCTTGGAGCTCGGGAAAAGCATGCTGTTGCTGCTGTTGGTGTCGGTGTGCCAGCGGCTATATTCCGCGGCCAGAAGCAGGTCGTGCGCCGCATATTCGACCGACGCGACCCACAGGACGGCCTGCACCTCGGCGACGACAGTTGTCATTGGCATCATGGGTGTCATCGCCAGGATCAGCGTCGCGTCCAGGCGCAGCGCCTGTACGCTGCCACCCATGCGCAGTCCCTCGACCGGCGTGTCCCACAGCAGCCGCCCGCCGACCAGGTAGGGGGTGTCGAGGCCGGCCAGAAAGGGAGCACCGGGCATCGCGGGTGGCACGTCGATGAAGATCGTCCCGCCGTAGAGCCGGTATTCCAGCGCCCCCGCCGCGCGCAGGTCGATGTAGCCGTACAGTTCCATACCTGTAGCCGCCAGAAGAAAGTCCCGATTCGAGACCGGGTAAACTGATTGCGGCAACAGCACCGCGACGCGGGCGGCATCGATATCGCTGGTGTCATTGTAAAGACCAAAGGGCAGCTTCACGCGGCCGGCGCGAAGCCCCAGCCAATCGCGCCATCGGTAGTCCAGATAAAACCAGTCCGCCTTGACGTCGTAGTTGCCCACCGGGCCCAGGTGGCGACTGAACAATTGCAACCCGACGCGCAACCTCTCCGACAGCTGGCTGGTGAAGTTGATGCCAACTTCATTAAAGTCGACGCTGCCGCGTTCTGATTTGGCCAGGTAATTGTTGCTGGTGCTTAGGATCGCGCCCTGGCTGACGAACGCGTGGACCTCGACCGACAGCGGGGTGCTGGCCGGTGCGGGAGCGTCTTCGGCCGACGCCACATTCTCCGCCGCAACCAGCGACAAACACACACACAGCGTGTTCAGAAGAGGTCGGGTTGGCGTAAGCACGACGCATCATGGCACCCGAATCTGAGAAAGGTCAACCCAGGGAAAACATGTTGATTAGAGCAGCGCGCAGTCAGCCCGCGAATGACTTGCACCCAGTTGCTACGCGCCGACAGCAGGCGCATGATCAATCAGGCAGTCGCATGTCCAAGCCGCTCAAGGTCCTCTTTGTGGAAGACTCCACCGACGATCGCGACCTATTGCTATTGGAGCTTCGGCGCGGAGGGTTCGATGCGCGCTGGCGGCAGGTGGCGACGGCCGACGCCTTGAGCGAGGCGCTGGAGGAGGCGTGGGATCTGATCCTGTGCGACTACCACATGCCCGGCTTCAGCGGCCCGGCGGCGCTGAGCATCGTCAGCGAACGGGGTCTCGACATTCCCTTCATCATGGTGTCAGGCGTGCTGGGCGAGGAGGCGGCGGTCACGGCCATGAAGGCCGGTGCGCATGATTTTTTCCCCAAAAATAAAACAGCGCGGCTGGGCGCGGCCATCGAGCGCGAGCTGGCGGAGGCGCAGGTCCGCAAGGGTCGGCGCGAGGCGGAGGCGGAGAAGGAGCGCCTGTTCAAGGAGCTGCAACGCGCACTGCGCGTGCGCGACGATTTTCTGGTCCTGGCGTCGCACGAGTTCAGAACGCCGCTGACGGTTTTGCGCTTGCAGGTCGATGCGCTGGCCCGTTCGCGCAAAGCGGCCGCGAATGGTGACGGCAAGGAGAGCCGGCGCCTCGACAACCTGGATCGCCAGCTGGAGCGCCTGTCACAGATGATCGAGCGCTTGCTCGACGTCACGATGCTCTCCAACGAGCCGCTGCGTGTGGTACCGGCGCCGACGGATCTGCGCAAGCTGTTGCTGGATGTGATCGAACGTTCGTCGGACTGGATCGCCGACGCTCGCTGCACCGTGCGCGCGGAGCCGGTGGAGACGGTGGTCGGCGCGTGGGACGCCATCCGGCTGGAGAGCATCATCACAAACCTTCTATCGAACGCGCTGAAATACGGCGCGGGCAAACAAGTGGACGTGTCGCTGCGGCAAAACGATGGTCATGCGGTGCTGGCTGTCCACGATCGCGGCATCGGAATGTCACAGGAAGCGCAGTCGCACCTGTTTCAGAAGTTTGGGCGGGCCGTCCCGACGCGAAACTACGGTGGCCTGGGCATGGGTCTGTGGATCGTCGACCAGCTGGTCCGGGCGCACGGTGGAACGGTCAAGGTCCGCAGCAGCGAGGGCGAAGGGGCCACGTTCACCGTTCAGCTGCCGCTGACGCCGCGGGCTTCCGTGGACACGTCGCCGTCAGCCTCGGCATCGGCGGGCGTGACGTCGACCGAAACGTTGAGCTGATGCTTGCCGCCGCCCGTGATCACGCCGCGCATGGGCGTGACGTCGCCGAAGTCGCGTCCCCAGGCCAGGGTGATGTGCTGTTCATTCGGGATCGCGTTGTTGGTGGGGTCGAGCGGCACCCAGCCGGCGGCGCCACAGTAGGCGCCGACCCAGGCGTGTGAGGCATCGGCGCCGACCAGACGCGGGCGGCCGGCCGGCGGCCGCGTCACGAGATAACCGCTGACGTAACGGGCGGGCAGGCCCAGCGCGCGCAGGCAAGCGATCTGCAGGTGCGCGAAGTCCTGGCAGACACCGCGGCGCAGCGCCATCACCTCGTCCACCGGCGTGGAGACGCTGGTGGCGCGGCGGTCGTAGGAAAAGTCCGTGTAAATGCGCCGGGTCAGATCAATCGCCGCTTCAACCACGGGCCGCCCGGGCGTAAAAGATCGGGCCGCGTATTCGGCGGCGGCTGTTGGGATGCGCACGTAGGGACTTTCGAAGGCGAAGTCGCACACCGCCAGCAGCGCGACGCTGTTCGGGCGCCGGATGCTGTCGCGCACGATCTCCCACGCCGGGCCGCCGTTCGGTTCGGGCGCGGCCGTCGGCAGGACCTCGACGGTGCTGCGGGACACCACCTCCAGTCGATGGTGGGGTTCGTGAATCTCGAGAAACAGGCAGCGATTTCCGAAGTAGTCGGTGTGTTCGCGCCGCCCGCGCGGATGCGGCGTCACCGTCACCTTCTGATCGTGACAGATCTGAATCTCGGACGGCCGCGGCGTCAGGTGAAGATCGTGGTACGACGTGGCGACCAGCTCGTCGTAAAGGTATTCCGTGACGTGTTCGATGCGATAGATCATCGCAACGACCCGCGCCGCTCGCCGTCACCCCAGAACTGGCGCGAGACCGCGGCGGCGTGATTGAGGTAGCTACCGCTCAGCGCATCGGACAGGGCGGGCAGATCACGGCCCAGCTGCAGCAGCAGCGCGATCAGCGCCGGACGCCGACCTGCGGTGTCGGTGTCACTGGCCGCGGTGACGTTGCACATTTGCGCGACGTCGGCGTCCTGCAGGCGCGACAATGAATCGATCGCGATTAGCTGTTCGGGCGTGCGGCCGCTCTGCGCGGGATCGCGCGGCAGCGTGGTCAGGTGTTCGCTCAGCGCCGCCAGCTGAAAGGTCACTGACCGCGGGTTGGTCTCGTCGGTCAGCAGCAGATCGACGACCGCCGGGACCTGCAGCTTGGCCAGGTAGCGGCGGCGGTAGGTCATGCCGCTGTCCGCGACCTCCAACAGCGCCTCCAGCAGGGGGCCTTCGCGCGGCGTGCTGGCGGCGAGGGTTGTTGACAGCAAGCGCACCAGTGCGATGGCCCGTTCCAGGCGCCGCCCCATGTCCAGGAACCGCCACGCCTGGCCGCGCGTCATGCTCTCCATGACCACGCCGCTGAGCGCGGCCAGCGTCATCACCAGGCGGTCGAGCAGCGTAGCCAGTGTCCCCAGCGCCTGACTGCCGAGATCCTCCTGGCTTGGCACCTCGCGCATCTCCTGGTCCAGCGTCGCCAGGATGCGCCAGGTGTCCATGGAGACGCGGTCGCGGATCACGCGTCCGGCGTCGTGGGCGGCGCGGATGGTGGCGCGCAGGGTTCCGGGCGCCTCGTCGTCGAACATCGCGAAGAAAAGCTCATGCAGCGGCGACGGATAGATGACGTAATTGAGGATGGTCTGCGACGGGCCGGCCTCGGTCTGACTGCGCAGCGCGGCCAGGAGGCGCGTCAGCTCGGCGGTGTCGATGCCGGCCGAATCGGGCGGTTCGGCCAGGCGCGCGACGATGGTGCGCGCCAGCCGCGCCATCGAGTCGGCGCGTTCCGCGTAGCGGCCCAGCCAGAACAGGCCGTCGGCCACGCGGCTGGGCAGCTCGCCGCCGCCGCGTGATAGAGTCACCGGCTGGCTGGGCGGCGGCAGCAACGTGAACGCGTTGACCTGTCCACCGCTCACGACCCAGGTGTCCTTGCTGTGCGCGCCACGCTCGATGGAGATTTCGCGATCGGCGTCGCTGTCGGCCACCAGGCTGAGGCCACCCGGAAGCACGTCGTAGCCGGGCAACGTCGCATTGGCGGCATCGCCCCCGTGCCTCGCCAGCAGGAAGCTGCGCAGCACCAGCGGGCGCGCGTGCAGGCCCGCTGTATCGATCAGCGGCGCCGTCGACGGCGCGACGTGCGCCTGCGCGACCCAGCGTGCGGGCGCCGCGCGTAGCTGCTCGATCAGATCGGCGCGCGCGGCCGCCGTCAACGTATCGCCGAAAATCGGCTGCGTGAGCCCGGTCGGATAGGCCGGTTTGATCACCAGGCTGTCGAGATGGGCGATCACGTACTCCAGCGCCGCCGGATCCCCGCACCACCAGCTTTCAACCGATGGCAGGCGCAGCTCCTGGCCCAGCAGCCCACGGCACAGCTGCGGCAGAAACGGGATCAGCGCCGGCGTCTGCAAGAGCCCGGTCCCGAGCGCGTTGGCGACCGCGACGTTGCCCTCGCGTACCGCCTGCAGGAGACCGGGAATGCCCAGGGCCGAATCGGCGCGCAGGGCCAGCGGATCGCAGTAGTCGTCGTTCATTCGTCGCAGGATGACGTCGACCGGGTGCAGCCCACCCAGCGTCTTGAGGAAGACGTGCCCATCGCGGACCGTCAGGTCGGCGCCCTCGACCAGCATGTAGCCCAGATACTGCGCCAGGAACGCCTGCTCGAAGTAGGTGACGCTGTAGGGGCCCGGGCTCAGCAGCACGATGCGCGGGTTGTCGCGATGGTGCGGGGCCAGCGCGGTCAGCGTCTGGCGCATGGCGCGGAAGAACAGCGCCAGCCGTTCCACGTTGCCGTTGCGAAACGCGTCGGGCAAAACCCGCGAGGTCACGATGCGGTTCTCGAGCGCGTAGCCGGCCCCCGAGGGTGCCTGCGTCCGGTCGGTCAATACATGAAACTGGCCGGAGGGCAGCCGTACCAGATCGGCCGCGTAGAAGAACAGATACCGGTTCGACGGCACGGCCAGGCCGTGACAGGGACGCAAGAACCCCGGGTGCCGGAACACCAGCTCGGGGGGCAGCCAGCCTTCGGCCAGCGCGCGCTGCGGTCCGTAGAGGTCAGCCAGGATGCGGTCCAGCAGCAGCGCCCGCTGTTCCAGACCCGAAGCCAGGACGCCGAAGTCGGACGCCGGCAGCAAGACCGGCACCGGATTGAGGCGCCAGGGACGGTCGATGCCGCGCGGATCCCCGTAGACGTTGAAGCTCACGCCGTTGTCGTGCAGCAAGAGGCGCGCCTGATCCCAGATCTGTTCCAGGGTGTCGGGATCGAGGCCGTCGAGGTGATCCGCCAGCGTGCGCCAGTGGGCGCGCAGGGCGCTGTCGCCGTCGATCATCTCGTCGTAGCGGCCGGGCCGAGCGGTATAGCGGCGCACCGCACCATTGTCGGGGCGAGGGACGAGTTGCGACATAAAAAAGTCGATGAAGCCACGTTACGGCACGCGAGTAAACGGCAGGTTTCGTTCCGGTCTGATTTGCGTAACCCTGGCGATGTTGGGTGGATTGTCGGGGATGGGGTGCCGTACATTGGGGGGGTGCTGCTCGACGAGAAGCGATCCCTGCTCCTCGACGGCTATCGCATTCCGGACGGAACTTACGACGAGCTGATAGACGTCTCCGGAAAGCCTAGACGTCATGCTCAGGTGGCGGTGGACCTGATTAACGGCCTGTCGGCGGACGAGTTTGCCCGCTGTCAGACGCTGGCCGAGCTGGTGCTGGCGCAGCAGGGGGTGACCTTCTCCGTCTATTCGGACCAGCGCGGCGCCGAGAAGGTGATGCCGGTGTGCCTGGTGCCGCGCGTGATGGCGGCCGACGAATGGGCCGGCGTCGAACGGGGGCTCGTGCAGCGGCTCAAGGCGCTGGAGCTGTTCCTGGACGACATCTACGGGCAGCAGCACGTCCTGCGCGAGCGCGTCATTCCGCCCGAGCTGGTGCTGCAGTCGCGCAGCTTCAACCCCAAGCTGCGCGGGTTACGCCCGCCCGGGGGCGTGCGCATTCACATCGCCGGCGTCGACCTGATTCGCGATCCGCAGGGGGTGCTGCGCGTTCTGGAAGACAACCTGCGGACACCGTCGGGGGTCTCGTACGTGTTGCAGGACCGCCTGGTGACCAAGCGGGTCTTCCAGCACGCGATGGAGCACGTCGGCGTGCGTCGCGTCGACGACTACCCGACGCAGCTGGCCGAAATGTTGCGGTCGGTGTCGCCGGTCGACCCCGAGCAGTCGACCACCGTGGTGCTGACGCCGGGACCCTACAACTCGGCCTACTTCGAGCACAGCTTCCTGGCGCACTCGATGGGGATTGAGCTGGTGGAGGCGTCGGATCTGTTCGTCCATGGGTCGGAGGTCTTCGTCAAGACCACCAAGGGTCCGCGGCGCGTCGACGTGATCTATCGCCGCACCGACGACGCCTACCTGGATCCGGAGTTCTTCCGGCCCGACAGCGTCCTCGGTGTGCCGGGGCTGATGCGCGCCTACGCCGCCGGGCGGGTCGCGCTGGCCAACGCACCCGGGAACGGCGTCGCCGACGACAAGGCGGTGTACCCGTTCGTCCCCGACCTGATCCGGTTTTTCCTGAAGGAGGAACCGATCCTCCTCCAGGTGCCGACCTACATCTGCGCCAAGCGGGAAGATCGCCTGTACGTGCTGGACAACCTGGACAAGCTGGTGGTCAAGGCGGTCGACGAGGCCGGCGGTTACGGCATGCTGATGGGCCCGCAGGCGACGGTGGCCGAACGAGATCAGTTTCGCCAGCTGATCCTGGCCGAGCCGCGCCGCTACATCGCGCAGGGGCGGATTGAGCTCTCGACGTGCCCGACGTGGCTGGCGGACAAGCGGCGTCTCGAGGCGCGCCGGGTCGACCTGCGGCCGTTCGTGCTGACCAGCCGCACGGGATCGTGGGTGTTGCCCGGGGGTCTGACCCGGGTGGCGCTGCGGGACGGTTCGTACGTCGTCAATTCCAGTCAAGGGGGCGGTTCCAAAGACACCTGGGTACAGGCGGAGGTCCGATGATTTCTCGCGTTGCCGATCATTGTTTCTGGCTGGGGCGTTATCTCGACCGCGCGGAGAGCACCGCGCGGCTCTTGCAAGTGACGCGGGCGCTGGCCTTCGATTCGGAGATGCCTGATATGGAGGTCTGGCGTCCGCTGGTGACGGTGTCGGGGCAATACCCGGACTTCGTCGCGCGCTTCGGGCGGGATGCGGCCGCCAACAGCGAGGTCGTGCAGCGCTACATGACCTGGGCGACGGAGAACCCGGTGTCGGTGCGCAGCTCGATCCGCGCGGCGCGCGAAGGCGCCCGGTCCATTCGCGAGGTGCTGAGTCAGGAGATCTGGCAGGCCATCAACGAGCTGTTCCTCTGGTTTTCCGGCGAGGAGGCGTCCACGCAATACGTCCACGACCGCGACGAGGTCTACCGCCACGTGCGGCGGTCGACGCAGCTCCACCTGGGCCTGGTGCGCAGCACGATGCTACACGACACGGCCATGGATCTGCTGTGGCTGGGCGTGCTGCTGGAACGGGTGGGACAGACCGCGCGCATCCTCGACATGCACCACCACATCCTCGACGGGACGGGCAGCCAGCATCAGGTGCTGCAGACGGCGTTGTGGCTGTCGCTGCTGCGCACCTGCTCGGGGTTCGATGCTTTCATGCGGCAACACCAGGGTCGCGTGACGCAGAAGTCGGTGGTGTCGTTCCTCATCTACGAGAACCGGTTCCCGCGTTCGCTTCGCTATTGCGTCCACTCGGCCGTCGGCGTAATGGGCCGCATCTGGTCCGAGGCTGAAGGCGGCGTCGCCGCCGATCAGATAGACGGGCTGCGGCAGCTTCAGGAGCTGGACGACTGGCTCAACGATCAGCACCGCCTGTCGACGACCCCCTCCATCCACGAGCTCTTGACCCACGTCGTCGACGAGATCTCGGCGATCTGCGCCGCCATTCACTACAACATCGCGGGCGAAGGGCAGCGCGGGCGGCTGCTGCCCTCGGAGACACCGCTGCCGATGCAGCAGTCCCAGTCGCAGCTGCCGTCGTCATCGCCGACGCAGTAGCCAAGGTTCGTTTTCGATTAGCTTTTACGGGACCGAAACGCACCGGAAACGTAAGGGACCTTATGATCAAACCAGAGGATCAAATGTCCCCACCGGCCGAACCCCATCCCGCGTTTGTCGTTCACGAGCGGGGCGATCGCAGTCTCGACGGGATCTTCCGCCTGATCGAGATGGCGTCGCGCGAAGATCGCCTGGACCAGGTGCTGGCCGGCGTGTGCGCCGACGTGGCGGCGATCGCGGGCGCCGACGTCGTCAGCATCTACGTGCGCGAGCACGATGACGAGGGCGACCTGTTCACGATGCGAGGCAACGTCGGCTTCCCCGCGGATGCGGTCGGGCGGGTTTCTCTGCGTGCCGGCGAGGGGATTGTCGGGTTCGTGGCCGAGCGCCTGCGGCCGGTGTCGGTCGCGGTGGCCGAGCAGGAGCAGCATTTCAAGTACATCCCAGGCCTGGGCGAGGAACGTTTCCCGGCCTTGCTGGCGGTACCGGTTCTTCATGGCGGCGGCGCGGTGGGCGTGTTGGTGCTGCAACGGGGGGAGGCCGCGCCGTTCGCCAGCGAAGAAGTGGTGCTGGCGACGGCGCTGGCGGCGGTGACCAGCCACGCTCTCGAACGCGCGCACGCGCGCGAACGCGAACGGAAAAGCGATCGCGGGGTGGCGCGTCTTCGCGGCGTGTCGCTGTCGCCCGGTACCGCGATGGGTCCGGTCGAGATCTTGCCGACGCTGGCCGCGCTGGCCCGCACCGCCGAGGCGCCGGGCGCCGAACGTGTCCCGCTGGATGCGGTCGTGCAGCGGTTGCAGGCGGACCTGCGCAAGATGGCGACCAAGACGACGGGCGCCGCGGCGCGAGAGATCGCCAGCTTCTCGCTGATGCTGGACGACGATCGCTTTCGCAAGCGGCTGTCGACGGCATCGGAAGCGTCGGCGCCGCTCCCCGCCCTGTCGCAGCTGGCGCGCGAATATGCGCGGGTGGCGTTCCGGACGGCGTCGGGCGATCAGGAGTCGTCGGAGCTTCTGGCCGAACGCGCGGCTGAGATCGAGGATCTGTGCGTGCTGGTTTACGCGGCGACGTCGGGCCGGCCGTTGATCCGTTCGGGGGCCATCGTGGTTTCGGAGAAGCTGCGCGGGTTTTCAGTCCTGTACGCGATTGCGCGCGGCGCGTCGGGCTTCGTGGTCGACGGCGAGGTGGCGAAGGGCAGCGGCGCGGCGGCCATCGTGCAGGCGGCGGGCCTGCCGCTGCTGGCTGCGGTGACGGGCGTGTTTTCCTGGGTGCGGCCGGTGGATCTGCTGCTGGTCGACGCCGACGCCGACGAGGGGACGATTCGCGTCAATCCGGAGGCCGCCGCGGTCGCGCGGTTTCGCACCACGCGCGGCTGAAGTTACCGGGAATGCTATATTCCCTCCCATGAGCCGTGTTGCCCCGTCTCATGGTTTGCGTGGTATCGGCCTTGGACTGCTCTCGCTCTGCGCGACCTTCGCCCTGGGTTGCGGCAGCGGGACGCAGCGTGAGGTGTATCCGGACGCGTCGCTGTTCCTCGACAGCGGCAGTACCAGCGAAGTGGGTGGCGCCGCCGACGTCAGGGACGTCAACCTGGGCGACCGCATCATCGAGCCCGACGACTACGACAGCCTGGGCATCCTGCTTGAACAGGGCAAGCTGCCGGGATGGATTCACGCGGCCGTCCATCCGCGCGGGCTCTACGTCTTTACCTATCGCAAACCGAACGACTTCTTCTCGTTCGGCGATTTTCCGCTGGTAGCCGTCACCGACTCGGTCGCGCAACGCCTGCTGACGGTCAAACGGCACGATGCCGTGCTGCTGAAGGGGCGGTTCATCGTCAACAAGGCGCCCATCCATCACATCCAGCTGGACGACTTCAAGATGGTGACCCCGTGGGTCAGTGACGAGACGGCGCCGCCGCGGACGCCCGAGGCCAGCATCCCCGCCGATCTGATGGGCGCCACCGAGCTCATCGGCAAGGTCCACGCAGTCAACACCGACGGCCGCATCTTCGTGATCGAATACAAGGACGCCGTCATCCCGGTGTACGTGCGTGTTCCGGACCTGACCGGCGGCCTCTATCGAAACGACAAGATTCACATGTTCTTCGAGTTCGCGATGTTCCCACCGCGGCCCACGCACCTGTGGCTGGACATCGCCGCCGCGAAGCCGCTGGAGGTGATGGAGCGGCTGCTGGACAAGCACGGCAAACCGATTGAGGCCGAGGGGGTGATGGTTCGTTTCCCGCAGAGCCCCCAGAACACGACCGACGTCTACGCGCTGGAGACCACCGACGCCGACGGCGTCACCCGCGAGTACACGCTGCTCAACGACAAGGACCCGGCCATCTTCGTCAAGATCCACGACAAGCTGGCGGCGGCGTGGAAGTCGCGCCCGGGTCAGGGGATCGACGGGCGCAATAAGCTGGTGAACCCGTACATCAAGGTCAAGGCCACGGGGACGTTCAACTTGATCGCGCCGAATCAGGCCAACGCACAGATTCTGCTGGATGGGCCGGACAACCTGACCATCACGATGTTGCCGCCGCCGTAAGGAACGCCGTCCAGCCGACAGGTGCGGCCGCCGGCGCCGGTTCGTCCTTCTTCTGGCAGCCCCCCAGAGCCATCACCAACAACGCCGCCGTCACCGTCAAGGTCAAGAAGAGCGAGCCAGGTTGGACCTTCATGCTCGAGATCCTAAGTTGAACCCTGTTAACAGCGCGTTTCGTGGGAACTCAAATGGCGTAACTATTGATCACGTCCCCACAGGAGCGAAGGCGATCACGCTGTAGGCGACGGCGGCGCTGGTGCCCAGGTTCCTGTAACCGTGTTTCTGGTCGCCGCGAAAGACGACCACGTCGCCGGGATCCAGCTGCCAGGTGCTGCCGGCGGCGGACAGCTCGATGCGGCCGCGCTCGCAGGTCAGGTATTCGCGCGTACCGGTGGTGTGCGGGATGCCGGCCATGGTCGAGCCGGCGGGGAACTCCATCCGTTCGATCTCCAGGCCCGCGATGGTCTCGGGCAATAGCTTGCGAACGGCGACCGGCCCGCGCGTGCGCGAGGGCAGGGTGGCGGCCTTGTACAGCCGGCCGGTGCGGCGCGGCGCCTCGATCAGCTCTTCCAGGCGCACGTTCAGCGCCTGCGCGACCTTGACCAGGACCGCCAGGGTTGGGTTCGCCTGGCCGGTCTCGAGGTTGGCCCAGGTGGCGCGCGGGACGCCCGCGATGCGCGCGATCTGCTGCTGCGTCTGCCCGCGCGATTCGCGCAGCGTCGCGATGTTACGGCCGAGGTTGGCGGCGGCGAGGTCGTCCATGGCCAACAAGGTGACCTCTTGCCAATATATTGGCAAGACTGACCGTTTACTGTCAAGGGCGAGCATCCTCATGACCAGGAGGAATGCACATGGCCCACAATGAAACGGGTTTCGTCATCAAGGGAGCGGGCGCAGTTGTCACGGGCGGCAGCCGCGGGCTGGGCAAGGCCCTGGGACACGCGCTGGCGGCCGCGGGGGCGCGCGTGGTTCTGGTCGCGCGGGACGAGGGGCCCCTTCGGAACGCGGTCTCGGAGATCCGCGAGCGCGGCGGCGAGGCCCACGCGGTGGTGGGGGATGTCGCCGACAAGGAGGCGGTCCATGCCATTGCCGGACAGGCGGCCGCGCTGGTCGGGAACGTCGATGTGCTGATCAACAACGCCAGCACGCTGGGCGCGGTGCCGCTGCGGCTGCTGCTGAACACCGAGTGCGAGGACCTGCTGCAGGCGCTGCAGGTGAACCTGGTCGGGCCGTTTCGTCTGACCAAGGCGCTGGCTGGACCCATGGTGCTGCGCGGCCGCGGGACGGTGATGAACATCAGCTCGGACGCCGCGGTCGAGGCGTACCAGAGGTGGGGCGCGTACGGCGCGTCCAAGGCGGCGCTGGATAACCTGGGCCGTATCTGGGCGGCGGAGCTGGAGGGAACGGGTGTGTCGGTGTTGACGATCGATCCGGGCGAGATGAACACGCGTATGCACGCCGAGGCGATGCCCGAGGCGGATCCCGCGCTGTTGGCCGATCCGGCGAGGATCGCCGGGAGAATCGTCGTGCTGCTGCAACGGGGGGCGGCCCGGTCGGGAACGCGTCTGTCCATCGGCGGGGCCCGAGGGACACCATGAAACCGGCGCGGACATATCCAGCGCGCCGGGACGACGTCGCGTTGCTGGTCATCGATCCGCAGACACACGCCATCGCTGAGCGGCGCACGTCGGATCTCCCCGACCTGCTGACGGCGGGGGATCTACTGGTCGTCAACGACGCCGCGACGGTGCCGGCGTCCCTGCTTGGACGTGATGAGGCCGGGCACGCGATCGAGATCCGCCTTCTGGCCGCTGGCGCCGATGAATCCTTCCGTGCCGTACTGTTTGGGCCGGGTGACTGGCACCAGCGGACTGAAGATCGCGCGCCCCCGCCGGCGTTGCCACCCGGCAGCCGGCTGACCCTTGGAACACTGGCGGCGTCGATCGTCGCTGTCGACCCGCTGTCGCCCCGGTTGGTGACGTTGCGTTTCGATGCCCAGGGCGACGCCCTGTGGGACGCGATCTATCGCCACGGCCGCCCGGTCCAATATTCGTATCTGGCCCACCCACTGCCGCTGTGGGCCGTCCAGACGGTTTACGCCGCGCGCCCGTGGGCGTTCGAGATGCCGTCAGCCGGCCGGCCGCTGTCGTGGGAGATCTTGCTCCGTCTGCGGCGCAAGGGCATCCGCTGGGCGTCGATCACCCACGCCGCCGGGTTGAGCGCCACCGGTGATCCCCGGCTGGACGCTGCGTTGCCACTGCCCGAGCGCTTCGACATCCCCGGCGCCACCGTGGACGCCATCGCAAAGACCCGCCGCCGCGGCGACCGCGTGGTTGCTGTCGGTACGACGGTCGTGCGCGCGCTGGAAGGCGCGGCGCTCAACACCGGAACTCTGGCCGCCGGCCCCGGCGAAACCGATCTGCGCATCGACAGCCACTTCCACCCCCGTATCGTCGACGGCATCCTGTCAGGCATCCACGCCGCGCCCGAGAGTCACTTCGACCTGCTGCGCGCCTTCGCCCCCGCCGACCTGCTGGCCGCCGCCACCATCTACGCTGATAGCCATGATCTGCACAGCCACGAACTCGGCGATTCGATGCTGATATTGCCGGGCGCGGCGCAGACTGCGCGCCAGGCGACCGGCGCTTGAATTGCAGTCAGCAGGCCGCCGACGGGTCGATGGACGCTGATCTCAATGAATGCCGACGCTGCCGACGCCGGTGTGAGTCAGAGCTTCCCACTGGATGTGGTGAGTGTCGTCGGCTGTGGGCGACGTCCCCTGTGCGATCACGGCCTTGACGCTGGGCATCGGCATCTTCATGCGATCGGCGAACTGGTTGTAGGCGACGATCCAGGTCGGCCGGGCGATGAAGTTGTTGCTGAAAACGGCGGCATCGGAGCCGGCGCAGGGTGGGGGCAATGACGATCCGGCCAGCCAGTACCTGGCGTTCAACTCGAGGCCCGCGGCGATACGGGCCGACTGTTCGGCGTACAGATTCACGCCCTGAATCAACGCAGTCTCGGCGGCGTTGATCAGCGCGGCGAACCCGTACTGGATGTGGCTGAGGTCGCGACAGGTCTCTTCGCAAAGGCCGTCGACGTTGGTGGTGGCGTTGTACCAGGAGCTCAGGTCGCCCGGGATCTTGATGGGAGCTGGACCGTCGCTGCGCATGTAGATGTACGCCGGCACGCGCCGCCGCCACAGAGTGAGCGCCTTGTTGAACAGGTCGACATCGTCGAGGAAAACTGCCATCTGAATCAGTCCGTCGATGGCGCTGAGATCCCAGTTACCGCCGGTCAAACGCGCAGGGTCGGTGGCGGCGGTGCGGATGTAGCCTCTTTGTAGGTACGGGATGTACGCCGCGCGCACCATGGTTTGGAACCTGGCGATGTCGGCGGCCGCCCAGCCGGCGCTGGCGCCGCCGTCGCTGCCGCGGATCATCTCGGCGGCGCGCGCCAGTGTGCTGCCCTGCCAGCCGCTTTGCAGGATGCCGTTGAAATCCTGGCCGGTGTTGCCGGCGTATTCCTGGTCGGCCGGCGTGCTGCGCCCCTTCATCAGCGACGCCCAACCGTTGAGTATGCGGATGGCGCCCTGGGCGTGGGCCTTGTCGCCGGTGAGCATCCACGCCAGCGCGTTGGCAAATGATCCCGCCGCCACGTCCTTCTCATAGCTGCAGCCGACGTCCGGGTTCGAGATATAGCCGCAGGTCACGATGCCGCCGGGGGGCGCGCCGCCCGATGGCGTGAATGACTGCGATCCGTAGTTCGAATTCTGAAGCTGCCGAAGAGCACCGGCCCAGGGCGCGTCGCCGGCGCCGATGTGCATCTTCAGGAAGGCGATCTGGTCGGCGTTGATCATGGCCCCCGGGTGCCGGAGGGGGCCAGCGAACACACCGCCGTCCGAACCGCCGAGCATTCCTCCAGAGCCGCCGCCGCCGTCCATCGCGGGGGTTCCACCAGTTCCGATGATTCCCCCCGATCCGGAGCCGCCGCCCGATCCGGAGCCGCCGCCCGATCCTGCCCCCGCGCCCCCACTGCCTTGGTTGCCGGCGCCGCCCGAGCCGGTCGCGGGGGTCGTTCCTCCCGTCCCTCCGCCTCCCGAAGACCCGCCCTGGGTCGTGGCGCCGTCAGGCTTATTGCCGGCGGGCGGTTGGCTGCTACAGCCGCCGCCGGCCACCGTTAGGGTGAGCAGAAGCGGGCACAAAGGGGCGATGAAGCGGGGCATCATGATGAACTCTTGTGGGCGCCGTCCATTTCATGGGTCTGGCGCCTGCGCTCGGATGACGCGTTCTACTAGTTTGAACACCCATACCCCCGCAAGTGGGAAATGGCAGTTTCGGCTACGGCCCAGCGACCACCGGGGCGGCCAGGCCGTAGCCGGATTGGGTTTCGCTCAGCGCTGGCGCAGACCCGACGAGAAGACCTGCTTCTCCAGCTCCCTCACGTCTGCCTTGGGACCGGGGCGAGGCGTCGGCCGCGGGGGTCCGTCGATGATGATGCCGTCACAGCTGACCTGCGCGCCGCTCATCTGGCAGGTCATGCCCAGGGAGGCGCAGTCGAACTCCACCACGCGACGACGGCCCTCGGCGAGGTTGGTGCAGCGTAGCGCAACATCTCCGGCGCAGACTCCCTGGCTGCCGAGATCCCCGCACGGGTCGGTCCAGGTCTTCGCGGTCTGGATGAAGTCGAAGACCTCGGGACCGAAGCTGGCGTACACGGCGCCCAGGTCGCAGATGCTGTCGACGCTGCCGACGCCGCCCGAGACCACGCCGTAGGAGACGAAGCGGCCGTTGCGGCGCCGGATGAGAGAGCTGCCCGAGTCGCCGAAGCAGGGTTGGGCGTCACCCGGCGCGCCGCCGGTCACGATCTCGTAGTCCTCGAGGAGCACGGTCTCATCGTATAGCTGCCGCGCCAGGTCCTCCGGGCTGGGAGGCTGGCCCAGACCGGGTCGGGCGGCCAGCGCGGGCGCCTTGCCGGTCAGGAACCAATCGAAGAAGTTCTCGAAGCTGCCAAACATCGTTTCGAGGATTTTTCCGTGGCGGCTGCGGAGGGTCTGCTTGCCCAGCCGGCGTTCGCCGTTGGCCGCGGTGTTGTCGCGAATGCCGTAGCCGATGGCGGCGAACGGCAGCCCCACGTGGCCGTCGTTCAACTGGGCGATATCGACCGGCTGGACGTCGGTGATGGGACTGTCGAGGTGGAGGACCGCGGCGTCCCGGCCCACGCCGACGAAGCCGCCCATGTCGCCCGGCGCCAGCTCGAAGCCGACGATCTCGACGGTGCGCCGGGGGGCGAGCACGTTGGGACCGAGCGAGAAGACCAGCTTGTCGCCCGACGAGTAGATGAGCGGGATCAGCTGCGCGCAGTGCTTGGCCGTCAGCACGCTCTCCGGGGCAATCACGGTGGCCCCGCAGAACTGGAAATTGCCGAACGGCGTCTGCACGACCAGCGAGCCAATGGCATCGAGGGTGGGATCGTTGGCAGCAAAGCCGCCAATCAGCTCGCGCGTACGGTCGGCGACCTCGGGAGTCTCGGTGATGTCGCCACAGGCGGGTACGAGAGCAGCGGTGAGGGCCAGGCCCAGGCCTGCCCGCAGTAACCACGACGTCGAAGCTTTGCTGTAAGTGTTCATGAAAAACCTTTCTTCTTGGCGCCAGCAGAAATTCGCAGTGACTGTTCTGGAACGACCGAGCGCCAGCGAACTTCCCACTTATTCGGGGATCGTCCGTAATTTGTTCGTTAGCGGGCGATGGAGGGACAACGCCGGGTGCAATAAGTTGCACGTAAGCGCACGGCCGGATCAGTCACGCAACATTTACATTGCAAGATGCTGCTAGACCGGGGAGTGGCGATCTAGCCCTTGACGCACACCACTTGTTTGAGCTCGGCGACGATCTCCACCAGGTCCTGCTGCTGCGCCATCACGCGCTCGATGTTCTTGTAGGCCTTCGGGGCCTCGTCGATGATGCCGGGGTCCTTGCGGCACTCGACGCCCGCGGTCTGCTCGCGCACGTCGGCGAGGGTGAAGCGGCGCTTGGCTTCGCCGCGGCTCATGCGGCGGCCGGCGCCGTGGGACGCTGACTCGAACGAGGCGGCGTTGCCGAGGCCGCGCACGATGTACGACTTCGTGCCCATCGAGCCGGGAATGATGCCCAGCTCGCCCTTGCCGGCGCGGATCGCGCCCTTGCGCGTGACCAACAGGTCTTCGCCGAAGTGGACCTCCTCGGCGACGTAGTTGTGGTGGCACGAGATCGGCTCGCGCAACGTGGCACGTGGCCAGAAGCGCTTCACGACGTCGCCCAGCAGGTGCAGCATGACGTCGCGGTTGAAGCGCGCGTAGGACTGCGCCCAGTAGAGATCGCGCCGGTACGCGGTGAACGTCGGCGTGCCCGCCAGGAAGACGGCCAGCTCGCGATCTTCGAGCGCCTGATTGTGATTCAGGCGCTGCGCGATCTCGATGTGGTGATCGGCCAGCACCTTGCCGATGTGCCGACTGCCCGAGTGGAGCATGAGCCAGACCTTGTCGTCGGTGTCGAGGCAG
>DASRQT010000165.1:0-12414 GCA_035696485.1 Polyangia bacterium
CTACAAGAAACTGACCCATTGAGGTAAAGTGAAGGTGATGATCCCCTTTTCGGAGCTTGAGAAGGCGCTGGCCCGGTGGAAAAACCGGAAGCAGGGCGGGGACGCGACGCCGCTTCCCATCGAGGCCCAGGGCAGCATCCCGCGCGGCGCCGGCGGCCTGCCGCCGCCAAGGGAACAGACCGGCGAGATCGATCTGACCGACGAGAACGTCGAGAGCTACGAAGAGAGCCCCTGACGCTCGCTTCGCCCTGCGGCTAGAAGTAGAAGCGAACCCCCAGGCCACCCTCGATGCCGAAGTCCAGCGGCAAGAGGTAGAGGGCGGGCACCATCTCGAAGAAGACCTCCAGGAATGCTGGTGTGTTGAACATGAGGTCGAGGCCGATGGGGACGCGCGCCGCTATGTCGAAGTCGCGGTTGCGGGTGTTGGAGGGTTCGCCCAGGAAGTACACGCGCCCGCCCACGCCGACGTGCCAGTCCAGCTGCGCGGGGCCCCTCACGATGTTGGACTGCCAGAGGTAGTCGGCGTTGAAGCTGTAGTCCTGGTAGCCGCAGCGCCGGATGTTGACGTTGTCGTAGTAACAGCGGCCCCACCCGTAGTGCTGGAACCCGAACCCGAAGTCCAGCGCGTTGACGTTGCTCAGCCAGAGTTTGCCCACGATCCCGGTGGGATCGCCAAGCTCGATGCCCAACCCGAATTTGCGTCCGTACCCGACCTCGGTCGCGCTGGCCGTGTTGATCGCGCCAGCCACGAGAACCGCAACGATAGATGTAGCGAGAAGTGTGCGTTTCATGGGCGGTATAGTACGGGGAAACGACCGTCACACAAATGTTGCGCGTTCTGTTTGTTTTATATGTCTTTCTGTCGGTGGCCTGTGGCGGCAGGCCCGATGGCGCGCCGCGCGCGCCGGTCGCGGCCGCGCGGGCTGATGCGGCGCCGCCAGCGCCCGCGCGGGTCTGGTCGCCGCCCCCACCCGATCCGGACGATCTCGCCGAATCCCGCGATCTGCCGCTCGCGCGCCGCGCGCTGCAGGTACTGTGGGGCCGGCACGAGAAAGATCGAACCGACCGGATCGTCGACGGTGACGAGGCCCGGGCCCGCGGGCTGACGCTGGTCGATCTGTCGGACGGATGGGCCCCCACCATCTTTGATGACGGCGTGGCGGCGGATGGCGCCGTGCTACCCAACCGATATCGAGCGACCTTCACCGGGCTGGCGGGTAATCGCAGCGACGGTGACGGCCAGCCGCTGTCGCCGGGCGAAAAGAACTTCCTGGAGCTCTATGGCATTCCACCGACGCTGTCGGTGCTGCGCGAACGATTTGTCGGCGACGCCGCGCGGACCTGCGATCCGACATTCGACGCCAACAGGATGCTGGCCGTCGACGCCATCGAGACCTGGGGGGCCACCACCGAGCAGAAGGAGTTGAACCGGCACGCTCAGCGCGGCGTTCGTCTCGAGGCTGCGCGCGCGACCGCCAGCGCCGAAACGCTGGAGGCGCTGGCCTTCGCCGAGCCGCGCTACGCCAAGGAGGTCAAGGCTCACCTGCGCACCGAGGCCGAACGCGCGTCGTTCGCCGAGGTTGAAAAGCGCCTGATCTGCGAGGGGCTCCTCGACGCCGCGAAACACAAGCCGGGGCGATACGACAGCGCCATGCGCAAGGCGATGATCGATTTCCAGCAGAAACACACGATCATCGACCAGGCCGACATTCGCCGGTCGACGCTGGAGGCCCTGGCGCGGCCGCTGCTGGCGAATAACTTCGCCGCGCTTCGTCGGATCCTGGCCGAAAGGGTCGCGCACGCCGGTGCCATCATCGAGGATGGCAGCGCGCCACCGTCACCGACGGGGCCCGCCACGTATCGTGGTGCCGACGGCGCCCGCCATCCGGTGCCCGACCTGGTCACGGCCGCCACCGACGCGCTGCTGGCGCGGCTGGGAATCGTGACCGCGGAAGACGCGCTGGCCTTCTTTCGCCGCCTGCCTGCGGAGACCTTCCGCTGGCTGCGCGTTCCCGTCCGTTTTCCCGCCTTGCCGGAGTACTACAGCGGGAAGATGGAGCTGTCCGCCGAGATCGACCGCGGCGACATCTGGTACGATTTTCCCTACGACGAGGCCGGTGTCCGACAGCCGCAGCCGCGCGAGCGCTATCCCGCCTTCACGCTGTACGTGAAATGGCGCGGCGAACGGATCCCGCTTTGCCGCTGGCGGACCACCATCGGTGGCTGGCGCGGGGAGCTGGCGTCCGACGGCCAGGAGTATTTCCGCTACAAGGACTCGGACGTCGGGCCGCGCGTGTGGCGCCACATCGTGGCGGCGCCGGTCTGGATCCCGCCGCCGTCGTCGCCGGTCGGGTCGATGGTCAAGGACAAGCGCGTGAACGGGATGTTCATGAAGGTGACCAACTTCGACGAGACCGGCCCGGGATATCTGTCCGCCTATGGCCTGGCGGCGGCCATCCACGAACAGGTGCGCAGGACGCCTGAAGGAACGACGTATTTCGACAACGGTATCCGCACCCACGGCTCATTCGACTACATGTCGCTGCGCGGCCGTTTTTCGCACGGTTGCCATCGCCTGCATAACCACCTGGCCGTCCGCCTGTTCTCATTCGTGGTCAAGCACCGTCGCGTGCGCACGCTGGGATCCATCGCGCTGGCATTTCGCCGCAGTTTTTGGGTGAAGGGCGAGATCTTCGAGATGCGGCTGCCGAGCCGCGGCTTCTACTACGAGCTGGATCCGCCGCTGCCGGTGGAGACGCTGGAGGGACGGATCAAGGGGGCAAAGCTCAAACCGGTGGTGGGTTACGTGCGCAAACCGGGCGTCAAGTACCTGTCCGCGCGGCCGCCGCAGGCGTCTGATTCTCCGGAGAGCAAGGCCGGGGGGACGGAGGCGCCATGACGCGGGAACGTGCTGGCTCGCGGCCATTGCCCACGGCTGGCGTCATCATCGTCGTCCTGATCGTCGTGGCAGCGACCGTGGCGGTGGGCTGCCGGCGCCAGGATCATCTGCCGCCGGCGCCCGCCGTGCCGGCCCAGGCAATGCCACCGGCTGCCGCCATGCAGGCGCCGGAGCCGGCGCCGCCGCCAGGCCCGGCCGCGGCTCCCTTGCCCGCCGTCACGGAATCGACCGCCGCCGTCACCGTCACCGACGACGGAACGCCTTTGTTGCAGGACGAGCGCGACAAGAACCCACGTTCCGAAACCGTCACCATCAAGATCCTGGCCGAGCCCCGCCGACAGGCACGTGTCTTCTGGGGGCGCAAGGAGTTGGGCGTGGCGCCGCTGGAGGTCCAGCGCCCGCGCAACAGCGGACCACTGGAGTTGCTGGTGCTGGCGCCCGACTGTCTGCCGCTGCATACACGTGTTTTCACCGATCGCGACGACAAATTGTGGTTGCGGCTGTACAGAAAGGAAGAGGCGCCGCAGGTGCTTGGATACCGCCTCGAGCCTGCCGCGCCGCCTGTCAAGGCACGTTGATCAAATGCTGCCTGCCCGGCGTAACACCGGGCATCACGGAAAAGGCCGCTCTTTTTGCTTCCAACTTCATTCCTTCTCCCGTAAGTTCCGTCCAACTTTTTGAATCCCGGCGACGGCCGGAAAGGGAGATTGCATGGCCAAGTTGATGTCGAAGTCGGAGCTCATTCAGAAACTCGCAGACGAGCACTCGGAGAAGCTCACCCGTAAGGACGTGAAGGGCGTGCTCGAGTCGCTCGCCTCCGTCGGTTACAAGGAGCTCAAGAAAACCGGAACGTTCTTGGTTCCCGGCTTCGCAAAGTTCGTCGTGATCAAGAAACCCGCCACCAAGGCGCGTAAAGGGATCAACCCCTTCACGAAGGAACCGACGATCTTCAAGGCAAAGCCGGCCCGCAAGGTCATCAAGGCTCGCCCGGTTAAGGCCGCCAAAGACGCCCTTCTGTAGTCGTTCGGGCCCAGTCGTAAGGGCTGGGCCGATAAGCTGCCGATGAGGGGAGCGTCAAGCTCCCCTCATCCAGCAGCCTTTTCTTAGATTCTATTCAGACTCTTTTCTGGTTTTCTTTTCTTGTTTCTTTTCTGTGTGGGGAGGGGACGTGGGGAGGATGGAACCGGCAGAGAAGCTTGTCGGGGAGTGGGTCCAGAGCGTCAGGCACGTACGGTCGCAGGTCACCGAGGCGGCTGATCTCAAATCCACCATCGCTTTTCAGAACGACGTGAACGCGCTCCTGGCCGCGATCGCGGCGCTGGACGCGCCGGGTCCCCGGATACCCAGCGGGGTCGAGGCGCTGTTCGGGATTTTGCCTTCGGGTGAAGCCACGCTGCGCAAGCTGCGACACGCCCGCGACCGGCTGCGCAACCTGATTTTCACGCGCCTGGGCAAGCCGCCGTCAGGCCCGCCGCCGCGCCCCCTTCGCACCGGCCCCTGAGGCGCTATATTCGGCGCGATGCCAACGCCGTCATTGACGCTGGGGCACCGCTATCGCGCAGTCCGCCAGACCACCGTGGAGCTGTGCGCGGGACTTTCGCCCGAAGACGCGGTCATCCAGTCGATGCCCGACGCCAGCCCGGCCAAGTGGCATCTCGCGCACACCGCCTGGTTCTTCGAGACCTTCATCCTGGCCCGTGCGCCCGGCTTCCAGCCTTTTGATCCCGCCTTCCGATACCTCTTCAACTCGTATTACGAGGCGGTGGGCGCGCGCCACGAACGGTCGGCGCGGGGCCTCCTGTCGCGCCCGTCGCTGGATGACGTGCATCGCTATCGGCGCCACGTGGACGAACAGATGCTGGCCGTGCTGGAGGCATCGGCCGACCCAACCATCGCCAGTGTGACCACCCTCGGTCTTCACCATGAACAGCAGCACCAGGAATTGATCCTGACCGACATCAAACATGCTTTCTGGAGCAATCCCCTCCGTCCCGCGTACGGCGCTGCGCCGGCGGCGGCGGGCCCGGGCCTTGACGCCAGCGCCATCGGTGCGGGGCGGCAGGCCCCTGCGCGGCCGCAATGGCTGCCCTTTGCCGGCGGTCTCGTGTCCATTGGCCACGAGGGCCCCGGGCCCGACGGCGAAGCGTTCGCGTTCGACAACGAAGGTCCCCGCCACCAGGTGTTTCTCACGCCGTACGCGCTGGCCTCGCGCCCGGTGAGCAACCGCGAATACCTGGCTTTCGTCGACGACGGCGGCTACCGCCGTCCCGAGCTGTGGCTGTCCGATGGCTGGCAGGCGGCCAGCGCGTCGGCGTGGCAGGTGCCTTTCTACTGGGAGAAGCGCGACAGCGCCTGGTGGTCGATGACCCTCGCGGGCATGTGTCCTGTCGATCTCGATCAGCCGGTATGCCACATCAGCTTCTATGAAGCCGACGCCTACGCGCGGTGGGCCGGCGCCCGATTACCCACCGAGGCGGAATGGGAGACCGCCGCCGCGGGCGCACGCGTTGAGGGCAATCTCCTGGGCACCGTCGGCGCGCCGCATCCCCGGGCCATCTCCGGATCGGGGCCCGCCGCCGGAGCGGGTTTTTTCGGTGATGTTTGGGAGTGGACGCAAAGTCCATACACGTCGTACCCCGGCTATCGACCCGCAGCCGGCGCGCTGGGCGAATACAACGGGAAGTTCATGTGCAACCAGATGGTGCTGCGCGGCGGTTCGTGCGCCACGCCGCTGACACACATCCGGGCGACCTACCGGAACTTCTTCCCGCCCGCGACGCGCTGGCAGTTCAGCGGTCTACGCCTGGCGCGCGACGCCTGAGGCAAAGTCTGCAGCCTTATCAGGGCGGGCGAAGGAGCCGAAAGCCCTTGTGGACGTTTTCGGTCGCTATGCCTCTTGCAACACTTCATCAGCGACGGTCCGTCGTTGTCGATCCCGCTCGTACCGGCCGCATGATGTTGCGGCGGCTGCTGGCAGAAAATGCCGACCTGCTGCGCGAGGTCGCCGAGCTTCGGGCGCTGCGCGAGCTGGCCTATCAGGACGGCCTGACCGGGCTGGGCAACCGCCGATACCTGGAGGCACGACTGGACGAGGAGCTGGGACGGTCCCGGCGCGGGCGTTTGCGGCACGGGTCCCTGTTGTCGCTGGACGTGGATCGGTTCCGCGACATCAACGCCGGTCACGGCCGCGTGGTGGGTGACAGGGCGCTGCGCTGGCTGGCGCGGCTGCTGCTGGACACCGTGGGCGAACGGGACGTCTCCTGCCGGACCGGCGCCAACGAGTTCATGGTGATCTTGCCCGACACCGAACGCGCCGGCGCCCAGGCGATCGCCGCCTGCATCGACCAGCGGCTGCAGGACGCGACCGGATCTCGCTGGTTGCCCATGACCGTGAGCTCGGGCATCGCTTGCTGGCCAGTCGACGGCAGCCGTCTTCTGGATCTGGTTGACGTCGCCGCCCGGGTCCTGGCCGAGGCAAAACGCCGGCGGCAACAGCCCGCGCGCCTCCACCTGGTCCGATAGTCGCGCTCCGGTCGGCCCGCCGCGGCAACCGGGCAGGTGGGACCATGTACGTTCCACCCTTGCGTTTTGCCGGCGCCGGCCAAAGCTTGCGCTATCGTCCGTGTCGCTACGACGCAGGCCCCATCATGAGCACCCCGACCGCAACCCTGCCTAAAAGCGAAGAGCTAAACCTCATCCTGCAAGGCCTGGCCGACGGGATCACCGTCCAGGACGGCAGCGGCGCCCTGGTGTATGCAAATGATGCCGCCGCCGTCGCCAGCGGGTTCGAATCGGGCAACGCGATGCTGGCGGCAGGCCTGTCGGAGATCATCCGCCGATTTCAGCTGTGGGACGAACACGGCAAACCACTGACGCTGGCTGACCTTCCCGGCCGCCGCGCCATCGCCGGCGAGGCCGCCGAGATGCTGGTGCGTTTCCGCAAGGCCGACGGCTTGCCCGACGGCTCGCCCGGTGGCCCGGCCAATGGCTTGGATGACGAGCGCTGGGCGATGGTCCGGGCCACGCCGGTCCGCGACAGCAGCGGCACCATCAGATTTGCGGTCAACCTGTTCCGCGACGTGACCGAGCAGCGGCGCGGCGAACAGTGGCAGCGTTTCCTGGGTGAAGGCAGCGCGCTGCTGGCGTCGTCGCTGGACTACGCGGTCACGCTTGCGTCGTTTGCCGGGCTGGCGGTGACGTCATTGGCGGATTGGTGCGCGATCGACATGCGGCAACCGGATCGCAGCTTTCGCTGCGTCGCCGCCGCCCACGCCGAGCCGTCCAAGGTTCCCCTGGTTCAAGCGCTGCGTGATCGATACGCGCTGTCCCCGAACGAGCGAGGGACGGCGGCGGAGGTGTTGCGTTCGGGGCGGCCCCAGGTCATCGCCGAGGTGACTGATCAGCGTCTGGCGGCGGTCGCCCGCGACGCCCGCCACCTGGAGAGCCTGCGCGCGCTGGGCTTGCGGTCCGCCATGTATGTCCCACTGGTGTCCCGCGGTGAGGTCATGGGTCTCATCACCCTGGCGACGGGAGAGCGCTTTCCGCGCTACCGCGCCGACGACGTCGCGGTCGCCGAAGAGCTGTCGCGGCGGGCATCAATCAGCGTCGACAACGCCCGGCTCTATGCCGAGACGCAGGAGTCGCTGCGATCGCGCGAGGATCTCATGGCCATCGTGTCGCACGACCTGCGCAATCCTCTGGGGGTGGTGCTGGCCAGCAGCACATTGCTGCTCAAGAGCGCGCTGCCCCCCGACAAGCAGGAGCGCGCGCGCCGGCAGGTGGAGGCGATCCAGCGCGCCGGTCACAGGATGAACCGCCTGATCCGCGATCTGCTGGACTTTGCCAGCATCCAGGGCGGGCGGCTGTCGATCAACCCAAGACCGTACGACGCGGTGAACCTGGCGGTCGAGGTGCTGGAGGTGCTGGAGCCGCTGGCCACGCAAAAATCGCAGCGGCTGGAGCGCCGTCTCGACGGGGCTGACCGCGAGCTCGAGATCCTCTGTGATCACGACCGGATGATTCAGGTGTTCTCGAACGTGATTGGCAACGCCATCAAGTTCACGGCGGAGGGCGGAGTCATCCTGGTCGGCGCCGCGCGCGACGCCGAGATGATCCGCTTCTCGGTCGCCGACAACGGCCCGGGGATGTCGGAGGAGGAGCTGACCAACATCTTCGATCGATACTGGCAGGCCAAGCGCAGGAACCGCGACGGCATCGGTCTCGGCCTGTCGATCGCCAAGGGGATCATCGACGCGCACGGCGGACGGATCTGGGCCGAGAGCGAGATCGGGCGCGGCACCACCTTCCATTTCACCGTTCCCGCGGCCGGGGCGGTGGGCATTGACCGCGCCAGCCCGGGAACCATTGACGCGAGCCATTGATTTTATTGAACAAACAAATCATCTTCCGGGTCGATCGACAGCCTCAGGCAAAACCACCGGAACGCCGATGAAAGGCGGGCGTGGACCCGACGTCGCGAAGAGTCCCCGGGTCGCTTACAATGAACCCGGCCTCGGGATGGCGAGCGCGAAGGCGATGACAGGATGATCGAACTTAAACCGAACGGATCGGGTCTCAACCAGCCCCCGCCGCCGCCGTCCGTGGAGGTAAGCCCGGCGAATCTGGCCTTCGTCGAAGAGCTGTACTACCAGTTTCTCCGCGACCCGCACTCCGTGGACGCCGCCTGGCGCGCCTACTTCGAGCGCCTGGACGGCGTGACCGCCGATCCCTCCTCGCCGGTCGCGGGGCTGATCCCGCCGGTGGCCTTCCGGCGCAGCATCTTTTCGCCGGCGGCCCAGGCCGTCAGCTACGCGTCGCCGCAGGCGATCACCAAGCCGCCGGGGCGCCTCTTGTCCGAACGTGTGCAGCGGTTGGTCGAGGCCTACCGCGAGCTCGGGCACCTGGCCGCCGATCTGGATCCGCTGGGTCTCGTCAAGCGCGGCGGCGACCACCTGGCCCTCCCGAACTACGGGCTGTCCGACGAGGATCTGGGTTCGGTGTTCAGCAGCGAGAACGTCGCCGGGCCGGATCGCACCACCCTGCGTGAGCTGGTGGAGCTGCTGCGCGAGACCTATTGCCGGCACATCGGCGTCGAGCTGGCGCACCTTCACGACCTCGAGTTGCGCGGCTGGTTGCAGAACCGCATGGAGCGCACGCGCAATCGGCTGGATCTGACGCACGAGGAGCGCTGGCACCTACTGGAGAAGGTCACCGAGGCCGAGGTGTTCGAGCAGTTCCTGCACAAGAAGTTCCTCGGGGCCAAGCGGTTCTCGCTGGAGGGGGCCGAGAGCCTCATCCCGCTGCTGGATCGATTGATCGAACGGGCGGCGCGGTCCAACGTCGCCGAGATCGTCATCGGCATGGCCCATCGCGGTCGGCTCAACGTCCTGGCCAACGTGATGCAGAAACCGGCCTCGCAGATCTTTGCCGAGTTCCTTGACAAGGGTAAGAACGAAGGCGAGGGCGGCGGCGACGTCAAATACCACCTCGGCTACTCGATCGATCGGGTCTTCGGCGCCGGCGCCGACGCGCAGCGGGTTCACCTGTCGCTGTCCTTCAACCCCAGCCACCTCGAGTGGATCAACACGGTGGTCCAGGGTCGGGTGCGCGCGAAGCAAGATCGGCTGGGAGACCCCGACCGTACGCGCGGTCTGTCGCTGCTGATCCACGGCGACGCGGCGTTCGCCGGGCAGGGGATCGTCGCCGAGGCGCTGAATCTCTCGGAGCTGCACGGTTATCGCACCGGCGGCACGGTCCACATCGTGGTCAACAATCAGATCGGCTTCACCACCTCGCCGACGTGCGGCTACTCAACGACGTACGCCACCGACGTGGCCCGCATGCTGCAGATTCCGATCTTCCACGTCAACGGCGAGGACCCCGAGGCGGTGTCGCAGGTGGTCGACCTGGCGGTCGATTTTCGCCAGCGCTTTCACCGCGACGTCCTGATCGAGCTGTGGTGTTACCGCAAGTATGGTCACAACGAAGGTGACGAGCCGTCGTTCACGCAGCCGCTGATGTACCGCGCGATCGCAAAAAAGCCGTCGATCCGCACCGGCTTCATCGAGACCTTCAAGCAGCGCACCGGCGTCGAGGAGGTCGGCAGCGGGACCAGCAATCCGCTGACGCTGGAGAGCGCCGACGCCCTGGCGGCGAAGAAACGTCAGGTCCTGGACGACGAGCTGGCGAAGGCCTCGAGCCTCGAAGCTCCTGCCAGGTCCAGCACCTTCTCTGGCGCCTGGGCCAAGGTCAAAGGCGGGTCGGAGAACAACGTTCCCCAGGTCCCGACCGCCGTCACAGCCGAGATCGTCCAGCAGGTCGGCAAGGCGCTGACGACGGTCCCGGCCGGTTTCAGCGTGCACCCCAAGCTCAAGGACATCATCGACGGGCGCGCGGCCATGGCCGCCGGCGAAAAACCGCTGAACTGGGGCATGGGCGAAGGGTTGGCCTTCGGCACGTTGTTGAACCAGGGCATCCGGGTGCGGCTTTCTGGCCAGGACAGCCGGCGCGGGACCTTCAGCCACCGGCACGCCACCTTCTTCGATCACGAGAACGGAAGTGAGTACACGCCGCTTGAACACGTACGGGACAAGCAGGGCGTGTTCGACGTGCGCGACAGCCCGCTGTCGGAGGCGGGCGTGCTGGGCTTCGAATACGGGTACAGCCTGGACATGCCGGACGGCCTGACCATCTGGGAAGCCCAGTTCGGGGACTTCGTCAACGCCGCGCAGGTGATCATCGATCAGTTCCTGGTCTCGTCGGAGGCGAAGTGGAATCGCGTCAGCGGCCTGGTGATGTTGTTGCCGCACGGCATGGAAGGTCAGGGGCCGGAACACTCCAGCGCGCGGCTGGAACGTTTCCTCAACATGTGCGTCAACGACAACATGCAGGTGTGCAATCTGACGACGCCGGCGCAGTACTTTCACGTGCTGCGGCGCCAGGTGCTGCGGCTTTACCGCAAGCCGCTCATCATCATGTCGCCCAAGAGCTTGCTGCGGCACCCGGCGGCGACGTCGCCGCTGTCGGACTTCACGCAGGGGGGATTCCAGAACATCATCCCCGACGCGACGGTCACTGACCCAACCAAGGTCAAGCGCGTCCTGCTGTGCACCGGGAAGGTCTATTATGACCTGGCCGCCGAGCGCGAGGAGCGCGGGTACAAGGACGTCGCCATCATACGAGTCGAGCAACTTTATCCGCTGCACAAGGACGAGCTCCTGGAGATACTGAGCGCGTACGCCGAGGGGACGCCGCTGGTATGGGTGCAGGAAGAGCCGCGCAACATGGGGGCCTGGCCGTACATGAACCGCGACCTGCCGGGCCTGTTGCTCGGCTGCTTCCCGTGGTCGTGCGTCAGCCGCCCGCTGTCGTCCAGCCCCGCGACCGGGTCGCTGTCGCGCCACAAACGGGAACAGGCACGCCTCATCGATGACGCCTTCGGAAAGGGAGCGCGCTGATATGGCGCTGTCGTTGAAGGTCCCGGCCCTGGGCGAATCGATCAGCGAGGCCACGCTGGGCGCGTGGAAGCGCGCCGAGGGCGACTACGTCGAGGCCGACGAGCCGCTGGTCGAGGTCGAGAGTGAGAAGGCCACGCTGG
This sequence comes from Polyangia bacterium, assembly GCA_035696485.1. Classification (GTDB taxonomy): domain Bacteria; phylum Myxococcota_A; class Polyangia; order Fen-1088; family Fen-1088; genus DASRQT01. The sequence goes on from DASRQT010000165.1 coordinate 11,496, forward strand.
AGGTCGGCGCCCCCGGGGCGGGCGTGCTCAAGAAGATCCTGCGCAAGGCCGGCGACACGGTGGCGGTGGGTGAGGTGATCGCCGAGATTGATCAAATCGCCAAGCCGCAAACGGCCAAGGCGCCCCCGGCCAAAGCGGGCAACGGCCATCCTCCGGCGGAAGCGGTCGCGGCCGCGGCGGCGCCAGCGGCATCGAACGACGGCGGTGTTCTGCGTGCGCCACCGTCGGCGCGGCGCCTCTTGACCGAGACCGGGCTGCCGGCCTCCGAGGTCACGGGGACCGGTCGCGGCGGTCGAATCTCGAAGCAGGACGTCGTGCGCGCCCTGCAGGAGCGCACCGACAAGCCGGAGACGCGCGCACCGGCGCCGCCGCCCGAGCCGCGGCCGTCGCCGTCGTCATCGTCCGAGGGTGCCCGCGAACGGATTGTGCCGATGTCGCCGCTGCGCAAGACGGTCGCGCGGCGCCTGGTGGAAGCGCAGCACACGGCGGCCATCCTCACGACCTTCAACGAGGTCGACATGACCAACGTCATGTCACTGCGGGAGCGGTTCCAGGAACGGTTTCAGAAGCAGTACAACGTCAAGCTGGGCTTCATGTCCTTTTTCGTGAAGGCGGCGATCGACGCCCTCAAGGCGTTCCCCGCAGTCAACGCCGAGATCCGCGGCACCGACATCATCTACAAAGATCACTACGACATCGGCGTGGCAGTTGGCGGCGGCAAGGGGCTGGTCGTGCCGGTCGTCCCGGACGCCGATCGCCTGTCGTTCGCCGAGCTCGAAAAGACCATCGGCGACCTGGCGGCCAGGGCGCGCGACAACAAGCTGACCATGAAGGAGCTCGAGGGTGGGACGTTCACCATCTCCAACGGCGGCGTTTACGGCTCGATGCTGTCGACACCCATCCTGAACCCACCGCAGAG
>DASRQT010000166.1:0-19733 GCA_035696485.1 Polyangia bacterium
CCGGCCGAGACGATCGCCGCCTGCCGACCATCTGGCGACAGCGCGATGTCGATGGGAAGGACCGACAGCGAAAGCCCGGGTGACGTGTCGGGGCTCTGCCCGGGAATGACCTTGGTCACAACGGTCTCCACCACGCCCTCACAGCCTTTGCCACCGGCGTAACCACCGGGGGTGATCGCCAGCTCGGTGTCAACGCCGCGCTGATGGACGATGACGGCGCCACCGCCCGCGGTGGCCTGCATACGCCAGGCTACAGCCGGGCTCAGCGTCTGAAACGTGGGCATCCGCGCGCGCTCTCGCGACGGCAGGGTCACGCGACTGGCTGCCACACCGTCGGCGCCGATCACCAGCACCTCCGCCGAGCGGAACTTGCTGACCAACAGGCTGGAACCGCTGACAACGACATCGCGCAGATCGCGCTCGAACGACAGCGTCCGCACGGCCGTGCCTCCGGCAGCCGGGAACGAGACCAGCTCACCGCCCGCACAGGCGACGTGCACGCGGTCGTTGGCGACCTCGTAGGCGACACCGCGCGGCGCCGGACAGACCTGCCGCCGCGCCGCGATCATCCCGGTCGCCGGATCCAGCGTGACCAGGGCGCCACCGCGGCGAAGCGCGATGTGCACGCGACCCATTCGATCCTCGGCGATACGCCCCGGTTCGTCGGCGGGCGACAGCGCCACGTCGGCGCGCACCTTGCCGGTCCGCAGATCGACGACGTAGACGCGATCGCGATCCGGATCCGACAGCACCGCCGCCGTGCCCGACGCCATGACGTGCAAGGTCCCACCGCTGAGCGGCGGCGGCGGCACCGCCGCTCGAACGGCGGGGCCATCAAAGTTCGGCCGGAAATCCGGCGGCAGCCGCGGCATCGCCGGCGGCGGTGGCGATACGGGACCGGTAGCCGACGACCCGTCGCCCGGACATCCATTCGCCGGCGGCGCCGTCCGACCGCCGCTGCCGCCGACGCCGGTGGAACCTGAACCGCCACCGGTGGGAAACGAAAAGCCGCCGCTTCCGGACAGGCCGGGGTCAGAGCCAGCGGTGCCGCTGGCGCTGGGCGTCGGAGCACGCATCTCGGAGGTCGTACACGCCGCCGGCGACGCACACACAAGAGCCACACTCAGGAACCGAAGAGCATAACGACGCATCGTGACCCCCGTGGGTTTTACGGCCAGAATTTTATTCTACAGGACTCCGCTGATCGCGGCTGAGCTTGAAAAACCGCCTAACGGTTCTTGACGCATTCAGCTCGAGCGGACCTGTTGAGTCGATCGGAGGCCATCGATTTGACGACCCTGGCAACCCTTGAGGTCTGAAATGTTGTAGGTCACAGCGCCTCCAGGAGGCTCAACGACGGTCTGCGTGATAGATTCCCCTGATGACCACCGCAGACGAGAAGAGGGCCCGCATCATCGCAGCACAGGCGGAACGCGAGGCCGCCAGACCGGCGCCGACCAAGTCAGCTCGCAAGCCCCGTTCCAATTGGGCCGCCTCTTCCGGACCCGGCCGTCCGCGGCGGGCGCCTTCGGCCCCCAAGAGCGGCGGCGACGAATAGCTAAGCTGCTAGTTCCGCTTCGCTTTCGGCCAGCGTGACGAGAAATTCGTAAAACGTCACGTTCGCGCGCTCGATGGCGAGGCCAACGCCCCCGCCGGCGGCTTCGTCGACCTGCCGCACCACCCGGCCCTTGGCCAGGGCGATCCGGCGTCCCGGCAACACGAAGCCGAAGGCGATACGTGTGTCGTTTTCGGGCGCCAGCAGCGCGGGGAAACCACCCAGACGACAACCGCGAAATGAAACGTCGGTCAGCTCGATGGTGGTGGCTCGCAGCGCCCCCTCGGCGTGCAGGCGGACCGGCACGCCCAGCGTGAACCGGCGATGACGCCGCCGGTCCCTCTGGCCGGTTTGGGTTGTGGGAGCTTCGAGCACGACCATGGTCTCCTCGGCAGCGCCAGCCGTGGACTTGAGGCGGGTTGACGCCTCCCATGGTTGGAGGCGCTAACCGCGACCGGGCAGCGCGTGGGATTCCGGCGAGCTCGCTCGACGGAATCCCGTCGCGGGGGCATGGGACCCTTCGGGGGTCCCATATCAATTCCTGCGACGGCCGCTCGATCCGCGGCGCTGCGTCGGCCGCGGGTGGCCGGACCCCGTCGATTCATCACTCGACGCGGCGGTCGAACCGACCGCGCCCGCGAACGGGTGGTGGTCGACCACGCGGATCGGAGAGCGCGTCAGCTTCTCGATCTGCCGCAGCGAGGTGCGTTCGTCGGCGGCGCAGAAGGACAGGGCGACCCCGGCGGCGCCGGCGCGCGCGGTGCGGCCGATGCGGTGCACGTAGCTCTCCGGCTCGTGGGGAAGGTCGAAGTTGACGACGTGGGTGATCCCGTCGACGTCGATGCCGCGCGCGGCGATGTCGGTCGCGACCAGGACGCGCACGCGACCGTTCTTGAATTGCTCCAGCGCCTTCTGGCGCGCGCCCTGAGACTTGTTGCCGTGGATCGCGTCGCTGCGAACGCCGCCACGATCCAGCTGCTGCGACAGGCGGTTCGCGCCGTGCTTGGTGCGCGTGAAGACCAGCACCCGGGTCATCGCCGGATCGTCCAGCACCTTGCTCAACAACGCGCGTTTGTCGGTATGCTGCACGAACAGAACCCACTGCGCGATCTTGTCGACCGTGCTGGCCACCGGCGTGACGGCCAGCTTGACCGGATTGATCAGGATCTTGTCGGCCAGGGTCGCGATGTCGGGCGGCATGGTGGCCGAGAACATCAGATTCTGTCGTTTCTTGGGCAGCGCCGCGATGATGCGGCGGATCGGGTCGATGAAGCCCATGTCCAGCATGCGATCGGCCTCGTCGAGGACAAACACCTCAAGCGCCTCGAAGCGGTTGAAACCCTGGCTCATGAGGTCCAGCAAGCGACCGGGCGTGGCGACGATGATGTCGACGTTGCGGCGCAGGGCATCGACCTGCGGGCCCTGACCGACGCCGCCGAAGATCACGGCGCGCGTGGGCGCCACGTGACGGCCGTAGCAGGCGAAACCCTCGCCGATCTGCAACGCCAGCTCGCGCGTGGGCGTCAGGATCAGCGCCCGCGGCCCGCGCCGTCCTAGGGCGCGTGGCTGGCGGGCCAGCCGGTCGAGGATGGGCAGCGCGAAGGCCGCGGTCTTCCCCGTGCCGGTCTGCGCGCAGCCAAGGACGTCGCGCCCGGCCAGCAAGTGGGGAATGGCCTGGGCCTGGATGGGCGTCGGGGTGTGATAGCCCTCGGTCACCAGCGCGCGCTGGAGCGGGTCGATGAGGCCGAGGTCTGAGAATGATAACGAAGCTGCTGCTGCGGAAGCGGTCATGGAATGGATCCTTGCTGTGGCTTGTGTCGGGTCTCTTCGTGGCCCGCGCCATCCCGTCGTTAAGGGGGAGGCCGACGAAGTCGTCCGTGGTTGGTTGTGGTGGCTGTCCGTGCGAAACCCGTTCAGACAGCACTGCCGCCAACCGGTCCCATGGCGCACTCCGCAAAAACGCGCGGAGGCAGGACGATACCTATTCGAAGTTCTAAGGGTGAGCGCCCGTGCCCGGAAAGTCAAATCGGAGGCGCGCTCGGGTAAGATGCGGGCATGACGGCCGCCCTTCTCACGGTCCTGATGATGGCCAGTCCCCCCCCGGTAGCCAAGGTTCCCCCGGCCGTCGCCAGGGAGATGGCCGAGGTGATCGTCGCGGTTGACAAGGCGCTGGGGCTGGAGAGTTGGGAGAGCCATGGCGCCAAGCCGTGTGTCGACCGGGGCGGCGAAGGCTCGCAGATAAAAGACATCGGCGCCGAGGAGGCCCGCCGGTGTGCAGCGGCGGCCGTCGAGAAGGGGTTTCCGGGGCTGGGAAAGAGCTACCTGCTCGCGATCCTGATGGCCTCGATTGGCCCGGTCACCGTGGTCGCCCTGGGCACCGGCGAGGCGGCTGGCTGGGCGGCCTATTCGTGCGATCCGGGCCGCAAATGTCCGCCGCTCAAGATCACACCCACCAGCAAGTGGGGGAAGCGCCTGGTCGACCGCCAGGCAAAAGCCTGCGCGCAGGCAACCACAATCTGGCTGCCACCGGAGCAGCGGGTCTGCGAAGGGGCAGCGTCCCTGCCCGCTACCCCCGCAGCCCCCACCAGTCCCTGATCGGGGGCATCGAACCGGGCGGTAACGCCCTCGGTCATTGGACATTCGGTCGTGATTCGACGTAGGGGAGCGGGTCCCTTACACTCGTTACATTGTAAAATATGACCCGTAGCAACAATTATTGCTTAACACTCTGTACGGTTCTGGTCGTCGGTTTCGGGTGTAGCGACCCCGAGGGGCGAAGCCTTCCGTCGATGAGCGCCTCCACGGGAGGAACCGAGGACATGGCAGGACCGCCTAGCATCGGCGGAACCACCGGCAGCAGCCCAGGCGCCGGGGGCCAAGGCGGCTCCGTCGCAACCGACGCAAGCGCCGACGCGGCAGTCGGTCCCGGCGACGCCCATGCTCCCGCGGCCGGCGGTGCTGGCGGGGGCAGCGGGTCCGGTGGCGCGGTCGGGTCGGGTGGCGCCGGTACCGGGGGCGCGGGCGGCGCGGCCGGCTTCGGCGGCACCGGCGGAGGGTTGCCGCTCCCGGTGGCGGTCACGGCCCACTATTTCCCGTCCGGTTGGTTTGGCGACGCCGAGACCATGATCGCGTTCTCGGATCCGGCTCGCGTCCCGATCAAGCTCAAGGCACCCGCTGACGACGGTCCCTGTGCGGCGCGCGTCTCGGGTGCGGTTGGACAGTGCATGAAGGTGACGTACACGCCCGTCGCCCGCGACGGCGGCGTGCAGGGTTATGCCGGGGTCACGTTGCAGGGATTGCCGGGAGCGGCGGCGCAGCGCGTGGCCCAGGGAGCCACGGTTATCTCGGCGCAGGTCGCGGGAGCCGTCGGCGGCGAGGTGGTCGACTTCACGTTCGGTAACCGAGACGTCGACGGCTTCAGCGGGAAGGTGGCGTCGACGCTGAAGACCACCTGGCAAGACGTGAAGTTTTCATTGGCAGGTGTCGCCTACGACCGGATCAGCAGCCCCTTCACCTGGGGCACCCAGAGCACCGCGCCGATCACGTTCTATTACGACAACGTTCAGATCCGCTAGCGGCACGGACCGCCACGAACGCGAAGCGGCGCGCGACAGAAATCTGAGAAGAGACCGGCCGGTCCCTTTCAGTTTTCTTACAAAGACCGGCGATCACCGCACACCCCTGGACCGTCGCCGGTTGGCTCGGATCCTATATCGGTCGGTCACAGAAGTGGTCCGGTCACAAGCGATGGCTTCCCCCGCGTCATGCGGCGGCCGCGGCGAGCCCGGGCAAACGCCAGCCAGACGTTTGTCGTGCTGGCGCACGCACGCGACCGGCGCCGGCCTGCGCGCCGAGGTCGCCCTCTACAGGATGGGAACCATCGCACGCGATGAGCTTGGTGATCCGACGCAGGCGCTGGCCGCCTTCGAGGAGCTACGCCGTCGCTATCCCGACGGCACACTACGCGGCGAGGCTGAACTTTCGATCGTTGGTCTCCTGGCGCGCAGCGGCCGCTACACCGAGGCGCTGGCCGAAAGCGCCACGCTCCTCGGCCAGCGCAGCGGCACCGAGCGCGCCGCCGAGCTGCACGTCCTGCGTGGCAACGTCTATCGCGAGGGTCTTGGCGATCTGACCCGCGCGGCCAGCGAATATGGTCTGGCGAGTGTCGAGACCGGCCGCCCGGCCACCGTCGACGAGGCGCTGTTCCTGCACGCCGTCACCCTGGAAGCGCTGGGCCGCCAAACCGACGCGGTCGAGCGATACCGCCAGTATCTGACCCGCGTCCACCCGGCCCATGAAAAGGAAGCGCGTAAGCGCCTGCAGCGCCTGTCCTTGCCCTGAAACCGCTCAGGGACGCCGCGCCTGCTGGTCGTCGGTGCTGGCGCCGTCGCTGGCCGGGGACGCCGCAGCAACACCGCCCTCCGTGGGCTGGGCGGGCAGGCGGCGCGTGGTGGGCGGACCGCAAGGCAGGACGAGGGTGAAGGTCGCGCCATGGCCCGGCTCGCTGTCCACCGTGATCGTCCCGCGGTGCGCGAGAAGAATCTGGCGCACGATGAACAACCCCAACCCCAGACCACCGACCGACCGCGATGACAATCCCCGTTCGAACGGGTCGAAGATGCGTTTCTGCTGTTCCCGGGAGATCCCGGCGCCGCCGTCGCTGATCGTCAGCCGCGCTTGCCCACCGGCGGCACCCGCACTGATCTTCACCGCCGCCCCCGGTGCATACTTGATGACGTTGGTCAGCAGGTTGGTCATCACCTGTTCCAGACGCAGCCGATCCCATTGGCCTACGAGGTTGTCCTCGACCGCGAGCTGGACCGGACATCCGGCTTCCAGCAGCTCCTCCCCGAGGCGTTCGAGAACGTCGCGGACAACGTCAGCGAGAACGATGGGCTCGCGGCTCAAGACAAAACGTCCGCCCACCAGCCGCGATACGTCCAGCAGATCATCCACGAGGCGCGTGAGGCGATCCACCTGCAGGTGCGCGCGATCCAGCCCGCTGGCGATGGTTCCCCGAACCGCGGTCGGAAGCGCGGTGTCGTAAAGCGCGCGCGCCAGCAAATCCAGGCGCAACTTCAGGGCGGTGATGGGTGTCTTGAGCTCGTGCGACGCTATCGAGATGAACTCATCGCGCGCCCGAACCGCGCGCCGTCGTTCGGCGATGGCGGCCGCCAATGTCAGCAGCGTGATCACCTCGACCGCCATGTAACTTTGCAAGGACAGCAGGCTGTCGTGTCGGGTGGCACGCACGAACGGGCCGAAACCGAGCGCCGTGGACGCGACCGCCAGCACAGACACGCCGAAGGTCGCGGCGGTCGCCCCCCGCGGACCAAAGCGAAAGGCCGACCAGATAAGCAGTGGGAAGATGACGTGCGACTGCCGCAACAGCTCCGTGAACTGCGGCGGCAGCAGACCGGCGAACACAATCACCGTCACCAGCGTCAACAGGAACGCGAACAGCGCCGCTTCCACGTAGCGGGGTGGCGCCTGGCTGTGGCCGCGCGAGGCCACCCAGGTGAACAGGAGAGGCGCGACCAGCAGATCACCCATCACGTCGCCCAGCCACCACACCGTCCAGACCTTGTCGTACCCGTGGCTGACCGCGACCCCGCCCGCCAGCAGGCCCAGAACCCCTCCGCTGGCGCTGATGGTTGTGCTGACCAGCGCCGCGACCAGCAGCAGGAACACGTCGCGAAGGCGATCCAGGTGGGCGCCAAAACCGCCGCGCCGAAGGATGGCCGCGCCGGCGACCGCCTCGAGCGTATTGCCGGCCGCCATCAACACCACCGTCACCAGCGGCATACCGGCCTGCTGATTGGCGATGAATGCCCCGAGCGCGATCGCGGGCCAGAGGCGATGCCCGTACAGAAACAGCGCCACGATCGCGATGCCGGTCGGTGGCCAAACGGTGGAAGCGACGCCTCCCAGCGCGTCGAAGCTCAGCCCTAGCTTGGCCGTGCCCAGATAGACGACCAGCAGCAGCACGCCCTTAGCTGCCAGGGCAAGCGTGGGTGCCGGGCTGGATTCAGGCATCTTCCGTCATCATGGCACAGGGCACCAGTCGCCACAGCTTTGTGCCCGTGCGGCATGCACCTCGCGCCCAACTTGTGCTCAGCCGGCGCCCATCGCGCGGCGCAACTTGTGCCACAAGTGCGACAGTTTTTACACGGTCGACACACCACGGGTGGATAGCGCCGGTAGCGGTAGGACCGTAACCACCTGAAATCGCGGCACCCGCATATCTGGCGCGGCGTGTGCATCATCTGGGCGCATGTCCGCCACCGTCCGTCACAATTCCGACGCATTCAATCGCTTCCCCCTCGTGCCGCGTTCCACGCCCTCGCAGGGCGGCAAGCTCAGCGAGACCGACGACACGCGCGCGCTGCGCGCGCCCGTGCTGAAAACGGACAAGGAAGATCTGGTGTCGGTCGCGCTAGAACCGCACTGGGCCGCGGCGATCGACGTCGCCACCGACTAAGACGTGCTACTCGCCGCGCAGCCGGCGAAGGTCGAACGTCTCTGACCAGCGAAGCCGCAAGACCGGCCACAGACTCCACCGGTCGTCTGTCCACGGGACGGCGACAGCCGCGGCCGGCGGCGGAGGCCGAACGTCGGGCAGCGGCGCGCAGGGCGCCCGATCGGATAGTGGCTTCCAGGCCGCCGGGGCAGCCGCGACCAGCATGTACTGTGACGACATCTTTCCGTCATGCGTCTCCTCGGCTGTCGCGTTGTCGGCACAGTTGAGCGCCACCATATCCAGCGAGCGCGCGGCCTCCGCCACCACCCGGCGAAGATCGAGATAGCGGTTGGAGATGTGAAATACCATCAGACCGCCGGCCATCAGCTTGCGGCGATAAAGGGCCAGCGCCTCCTCGGTCAACAGGTGCGCGGGAATGGCGTCCGACGTGAAGGCGTCCACCACGACGATCCCGAACTGGGCGTCGGGGGTGGCGGCCAGGGACACGCGCGCATCACCGCGCACGATGTCGATCGCGCCGCGCGCGTCGGCGATGAAGGTGAAGAGGCCGCGATCGCGCGCGACGTCGATCACGACCGGATCGATCTCGAAAAAAGTCCAGCGTTCGCCGGGATCACTATACGCAGCCAGCGTACCGGTCCCGAGTCCGACGATCGCCACACGTCGGCGGAGCTCGGTTCCCCTCCAGCCCTCCATCACGTAGCCCATCGGGCCGGCGCGATGATAGTACGTGGTGGGGTCGCGACGCCGGTCGGCGCGCAGATGCTGAAACCCGTGAACCGTGTTCCCCTGCGAAAGGATGCGGCGGCCGTCTTCGTCGCGTACGGCGTGTACCGCGAAGAAGCTGCGCCCTTCGAACAACGGCGGCATCGCAAGCCGGGTGTGAACCAGGCCGGCGGCGACGACGGCACCAATGACCAGGCCGAAGCGAAACGGCCGCTCGCGGGAGTGCAGCGCCAGGACGCCGGCCACGCACAAGGCAGCACCGACCAGCACGAGCGTCGTTCCCGGCCCCAGTCGCGATCGCAAATTGACCACCAGCAGCGCGACCCCGCACAGCAGGGCGAAGAGCAAGAGCGGCGGGGCGGCGTCGCGCCGCCACGACCCGGGCGAGGCATTCCCGGGCGCCGGGCGCAGCAACGCGACGACCGTGATGCCCAGCGGGTACTCGAGCACGGTCGCGAAGATCCGGGGCGCGACCAGGCTGTTGAACAGGCCGCCCAGGGCCCCACCCAGGGCCACCCACATGTAAAAAGACGTCAGGCTGCCACTGGGCGGACGGCTTTGCGCCAGCGTCTGATGGCAGGCCAGCGCGCATACGGCGAAACCCAGGATATGGAACGGAATCAGCGGCCACGCCGCCCCCTGAATCCGCCAGAAGAATTCGACGGCCACCGGGATCAGAAAAAACGGCTGCAGCCACAGGACGCGGCCGGCGGTCAAGAAACGCGGGCGGCCCGGCTGGAACGCGATCACGAAGGTCAGCAGGTACAGCGCCAGCGGAACCACCCACAGAAGCGGCAGCGCCGCCAGATCGGTGCTGGCGTAGCTGGTGACCGACAGCAGCAGGCTGGACGGCACCATGGCCAGCAGCAGCCAGCGCAGGCGCTGCGGCCACGTCACCGACGACGTCGGGGGTGGCGGCGCGGTGGTCGCCGGTGACGAGCGGGCGGCGGATCTTGCGGCGACGAGCGCGCAGGCAACGACCGAGATGGCGGCGGCACCAAAGCCCAGTGACCAGAGTTGCCGCTGACGTGACAGACCCAGCGCCGGCTCGACCAGCAGCGGATAGCTGAGCAGCGCGACCAGGCTCCCCAGGTTGCTGGCGGCGTACAGAAAGTAGGGATCACCGGCATCACGGTGTCGGCTGCCGGCAAGCCACGCTTGCAAGAGGGGAGCGCTGGCCGACAGCAGCACGAAGGGGAGGCCGACCAGCACCGCGAGGCGCCCGAACAACCACAACCCCTGGTAAGCGGGCGGCGCGACCCACGCTCCGGGGGCGGCCAGCGGCAGCGTGAACCACGCTAGCGACAGCAGGACGACGTGCAGCACCACCTGCCGGCGCACCGGCAACCAGCGCAGGGCGACGTGCGTGTACGCGTACCCCACCAGCAGCGCCAGCTGAAAAAAGGCGGCGCACGTCGTCCAGACCACCGGCCCGCCACCCAGCGTCGGCAGCAGAGCCTTCGCGACCAGCGGTTCAACCAGGAACAGCAGCGCCGCCGTCAGCAGCAGGGTGAGGACGTAAAGAACCAGCAAGGCAGGCCCGGCAGGCCTTTGTAGCACGCCCGACTTCAGGCGGCGTTGTCGGCCGACGCCGGAACTACGCCGACTGGCAGCGAAACGAAGCGGAACGGGATCTGACCCGGGAACGACCTTCGCAGCAGGGGCGCGGCAACGTTGTAGACCGGAACGCCGGCGCGCGTGCGTCCCTCCAGCGCGCCGCGGTGGGCGTGGCCATGGAACACCAGGTTGACGGCGTAACGATTCAGCGGCTCCTCCAGCCGGCTGGAGCCGAGGAACGGGTAGATCTCCAGCGGCTCACCTTCGACAGTGCCGGCAATCGGCGCGTAGTGCAGCAGCACCACCCGCGCGGGTGTGCGCAACTTGGCCAGCCCCGATTCCAGCTTCAGCGTCTCGTCGATCGCGTCGCGCACCAGCTGCTTCATCGATGGCTCGCCCCACGGCTCCAGCATGCGCTGGCCGAACCCGCCGGCGAAACCCTTGACGCCGACGAAGCCGACCCCCTCCACCTCCACTGGTTCGCCGTCCAGGACGACCACGCCCACGTCGACCAGGATTCGCCGGACCTCTTCCTGCTTGCCGGACTCAAAGTCGTGGTTGCCCAGCACCGCCAGCATCGGGATCTTGATCGCACGGCCGAGCTCGGCGGCCAGCAGATGGGCCTCCTCGGGCAAACCGTAGTTGGTCAGGTCCCCGCACAGCAGCAGGACGTCGGCGCGCGACGAGACCTCTGCCAAATACGGCTGCAACGAACCCTGCGAATTGCGGGTGAAGTGCAGATCGCCGATGGCCGCGATGTCGAGGCTGGTCTTCGTCATCGATGCCGCCCTTCGATGCAATTGGTCCAGTGGACGATGTCCGCGGGTGTCATCCGAACATCCCACTCGAGACGTCCATCGCGATAACCGAACTGTTCGATGTCGGACAGATACTGCTCGCGCGACAGCAAAGTCCCCTGACAGACCTGCTCAACCTCGCCGGCGGGCTGCGGCACCCGCGACTGTTTTTGCTCTTCCTGCAGCAAGCGCAGCAGATCGGTCATAACCCATTGCGGGAGCACCGATCTTTCTCTCGGCCCTGGATACACGAACCCGAACAGAACCAGGTGACTGAGCAGGACGCGCCAGGTACGACCAAACCGTCGCAACAGTCGCTCCCAATCCAGCGTTTCACCGCACGCGCGCAGAAGGTGCATGACGTCGGCGCCGTCGTAACGTTCGCGCTCGCCGACATATGACTTCGACCAGATCATTTCTTCCGGGGGGCAGAGTCGGAGCGAACGACCGAGCACCTCGCCCAACGGCGCGTGCTGGAACCACTCGTCGTCGACCAGGGCGATACCGTTGCCGGAGCTGAAGATCACATCGATAAATGCTCGGTCCGAGAAGGCCTTGCCCAGCCAGTGTGGGAAGGTCAGCTCCGTGCGAAAGCCGGCAGCCGCCAGCGCGTCCAGCGCGCCCTGGGCATCGTTGGGCCGCACGAAAACATCCAGGTCCTTGGTTCGACGGGCGACACCGGTGTAAGCGCTCAAGGCATAGCCGCCGCCAACCAGAAATTGAATTCCCGCCCCCTCCAGCAGCTCGACGCCGTCGCGATAGAAACCGGCCGGCGCTTCGGCGCGCACCGGTTTGCCCTTTTGCTCCGTCGATCCCGCATCCGCCGGCATCATTTTCTTGCTCACACCAACCTCAGCCTGAACAGAGAGCCCTTGCGTGAATATCAGCAAGGCATGTGCCACCATCGCTTCGGGAGAAGGTCCCGATCCTCAAGCCAACGCGCGGCCTTCCCACCCCTGCCGAAGGAAGGTGGTTCCCCCGAGAAACATGCAGGTCGGTTTCGGTAACAAACAAGCAGCCGTTGGCGCGGCTGGTATCTTCGAGGGATGAACCCGACATCCCCCCCACCCGAGGTGACCAGCCGCGCGCTGATCGACGCGGCGCTGATCTGCGACCTGGTCCGCGTTCGCGAGCTGCTCGCGCGCGGCGCCGATCCCAACGTGCGCGACGACGACGGACGAACACCGCTGTTTTCCGCGGTTCTGGGCGGCAGCATCGGCCTGGTCGGATTGATGCTGGAGTCACGCGCCGACGTCAACGCGCGCGACAACGACGGCTTTTCCGCGCTGCACTTCGCCGCGCAGGAGTATTTGCCCGAGATCGCGCGCCTGTTGATCGCCAGGGGCGCCGACGTCAATGCGGTCGACAACGACGGGCGATCGGTGTTGTGGCGGGCCGTGTTCTCCTCGCGCGGCCGCGACGAGATCATCCGCCTGCTGAGGGCGTCCGGCGCGAAGAGCGACACCCCGGACGCCGAAGGCGTCACGCCGCAGGACCTGGCCGACCGCACTGGCATCCGCGCGCTGACGGACAACTAACTGGCGTGAGGGCGGGCCGGCTTTGCCGACCCGAGCTCATGGCGGACCGTCAGGGAAATGCAGCGGCATTTCATTGCCGCATGACAGTGTTGCAATACTGTTACCCCAACGCCCTTGGGGTGTGGCAATTGGTGCACACCGTGTCTCCGTCAAATGGGTCCATCCGGTAACGCCCAACTGTCCGCGGCACAGCTAGGCCCGCGTCTTCACAGGACCTTCTGCAACGCACAATTGGTGCAGCGATTGCTTCGTAACCAGGCATGAAAACGAAGCTTGGAAATCCGGCGTTCTTGAAAGTTTTCACTGGCCCCGTGGCGGCCGGAGCCTTGGCGCTGATACTGGTTGCGCTTTCTTCGCGTCCGTCGCGCGCGGACATCGTCGCCGCGTACCTCGAGGGTCACGGCGGCATGTCCAGCAGCGACGGTCAAGGTTCAGGCGGGGCGGCCAGCGCGTCGGTCAGCGCGCCCGGGCTTGGTTTCCAGCTTGGCGCGCGGCTACTGATCTTCGAGGGGTACATCGACCGCACCAGCTTCGGCGACGGCATGAACGCCTCACGCGCCGTTCTCGGCCTGCGCGCGGGGCTGGGACTGGGAGGATTTCGCCTGGTCCTGCGTGGAGGCGCCGGCGCGCTGGCCGAAACGGGAGGCGCGCTGACGGGGCCATATCCGGGCGTCCCCAATCGTAGCGGTGTGGTCGCGCGTGCCGGCCTCGCGCTTGAGACCCGCCTCGCCCCTTTGTTGTGGGGGGGATTTGGCGTGGACGGCGAATATTTCACGCTGGGGAACGACATCGGCGGGTCGGTCGGCAGCAGCCGGATCCAGGGGTCCGACATCTTCGCGTCAATAAAGCTGCTGTTCGAGATCGGAATCTGAACCGCGACCTTTTTCAGGGTCTGGGTCACGAACTGGGTCAAGAACTGCCGTGTGGCAGCGATTTCTTCGCGCTGACCTTCGGCGACGGGCGGACCGTGACCAGGTCCGCGCTCACGATCGTGCGTGGTCCCGTGAGCCAGCCGCTGCCGGCCGGACGGCAGGTAACGACAACACTGGCGGCTGAAGGCGGCGACCTGGTTTTGACCTGGCGGGCCTGGGTGCGCCTCGGTTCGCCGTACCTGCAACAGGAGCTGCGACTGGAAGCGCGCAACCGACCGGTGGACATCACCGGCATCACATTCTTCGATCTCCCGGCGGCGGGGATGACCGTCGCCGGCACGGTCGACGGATCGCCCCTGGTGCGAAGCGACATGTTCTTTGCGACCCTGCACCCGATGGCAAAGGCCAGCGTCGGGGAATACGGCGCCCAGGTGGCGCTGGCGCGCCCGCAGCCGCTGCGGCCGGGGCAGGCCGAGGTCGTGCGCACGGTCATCGGCGCGGCTGCCCCTGGGCAACTTCGCCGCGTGTTCAGCGCGTATGTGGAACAGGAAAGAGCGCACCGGCACCGTCCGTTCCTGCAATACAACAGCTGGTTCGACATCAGCTGGGCGGGAAAGACGCTGACCGAGGCAGAGTGTCTCGGCGCGATTTCCGGGGTCGGTTCGGCGCTGGGCCAGCGTGACGTCAAGCTGGACGCGTTCGTCTTCGACGACGGATGGGACGCCGCGGACACGTTGTGGGAGGTCGACAGCACGCGGTTCCCGTCAGGGTTTTCCCCGCTGGCTGCGGCGGCACGCAAGTTCGGCAGCGGTATCGGCGTCTGGATGTCGCCGTGGGGCGGGTACGATCCCGGCAAGGCCGGCCGCCTGGAGGTGGGCCGGCGCGCCGGATTTCGCATCAGCGGCGACGGGCTGTCGCTGGCCGACCCCAAATACTTCGCGCGATTTCGTGACACCGCGGCGCGCTTCGTCGGAAGCGACCGTGTCCGCTATCTGAAATTCGACGGCATGACGGCGCGCGATCCGGCCGAAACCGAGGCGTTGTTTCGGTTGCTGGCGGCCCTGCGCGCGCTGTCGCCAGCGCTGTTCGTGAACCTCACCGTCGGAACCTGGCCCTCGCCATTCTGGCTGTGGCACGGCGATTCCATCTGGCGCGGCGGCGAGGACATGGGATTCCTGGGCGCCGGTGAAACACGCGAACAGTGGATCACGTACCGCGACGCTCAAGTCCATCGCAACGTCGTCGCCCAGGCGCCGCTGTTCCCGCTGAGCGCGCTGATGACCCACGGGATCGTCGACGGTCAACACGGACCGGGCGCGGCGATGGCCGCCGGCGGTGCCGCGCTGACCCACGACATCCGGGCGTACTTTGGCAGCGGCGTCGGACTGCAGGAGCTTTACATCACGCCGTCGCGACTGCAGCCGGCGGACTGGGATGTCTTGGCCGAGGCAGCCCGCTGGGCGCGTAGTCGCGCGGCCGTGCTGGCGGACAGTCACTGGATCGGCGGCGACCCCGCCGCAGGAGACGTATATGGGTGGGCGGCGTTCGATCCCGCCGCAAGTGCCACCAGGCTGATAACAGCGGTGCGCGGCGTGCTGGTGTTACGCAACCCGAACGCGAGGCCGGCTGACATCACGCTGGATCTGGAACACGCCTTCGAGCTTCCGGCCTCGGCGCCACGCCGGTACCAGCTAAGCAGCCCCTGGAAAAACCGGGACGACGACGGCGCTACCACGGCCCCGGTGACTGTCGCGGCGGGCAAGCCACACACGTTTTCGTTGCGGCCGTTCGAGGTGCGGGTGCTGGAAGCACGCGCGGTTCGTTGAGTCGGCGGGGCCCGGCTATCGACGGTGGCTTATTTCGCGAGCCCGACCGGGCAGCTGACGCCTGTGCCCCCGATGCCGCAATAGCCATCGGGGTTCTTGGCCAGGTACTGCTGGTGATAGTCCTCGGCGTAATAAAATTCCGGCGCCTCCGCGACTTCGGTGGTGATGGCGCCAAAGCCCGCCGTGCCGAGCTCGCGTTGATAGGCGTCGCGAACGGCCTCGGCGGCGCGCCGCTGAGCCTGACCATGGGTAAACACCGCCGAGCGATACTGGGTGCCGACGTCGTTGCCCTGGCGCATTCCCTGGGTCGGATCGTGGCCCTCGAAGAATGACTTCACCAGCGCCTGGTAGGACACGATCTTGGGGTCGAAGACCACCAGCACCACCTCGGTGTGGCCAGTCATACCGGAGCAGACCTCCTTGTAGGTCGGATTCGGTGTGTGCCCGCCGGCATAGCCGACCGCGGTGGAGTAGACGCCCTTGCTCTCCCAGAACAGCCGCTCGGCCCCCCAGAAGCACCCCAGACCGAACACCGCCGTCTCCAGCCCCTCCGGAAACGGAGGCGCGATGGGCGTCCCGAGGACAAAGTGGCGCGCCGGCACCGGCATGCGGGCGGCGCGCCCCGGCAGCGCGTCCGCCTTGGAGGGAACCTTCATCTTCAGCGAAAACATGGGCGTGATCTTGACCAACGTCCGAGGTTTTCGCCAGCAGGTTCGGCGCCAGTCGCTACCGCCATCAGGTAGACTTGCGGGTGTAGCACCGATGTCTCGCCTCCTCCCGCGGCTGCGCAATGATCTCGAGGTGATGCCGTCGCCGGTGCGCGACCGGCCGGGCTTGCTGATACGCGACCCGTACCGGTTCTCCGACGCCACCTTGATCGTGCCGCCGCTGCTGGCGCGGTGCCTCGGCTGTTTCGACGGGCAACAGACCGAGCTGGAGCTACATGAACAGCTCGTGCGCATCACCGGGCAGCTGGTCGTCGCCGAGCTGGCGGCACAGATGATCGCGGCGCTCGGCGAGGCGGGCTTCCTTGACGACGCGGTGTTTGCGGGCATGAGGGAAAAACGGCTACGGGCCTTCGAAGAAACACCGCACCGCTCGGCTGCGCACGCCGGCGGCGGCTACCCGCTGCAGCGCGAGCCGCTTCGCCAGGCGCTGGATCGCAGCATCGCCACCGGTAGCGCAACCGCGTCCGAATCCGCGTCGCCGCCCCGGCGGCCGCTGATCGGTATCGCCGCGCCGCACGTCAGCCCCGACGGCGGCGTGGCCTCGTATGGCGCGGCCTACGGCACGCTGTCGCCCGATCTCAAGGACCGCACCTTCGTGATCCTCGGCACCTCGCACTACGGCGAACCGGAGCGCTTCGGCCTGACCCGCAAACCGTTCGCGACCCCCTTCGGGCGCACGCGCACCGACGTTGCGCTGGTCGACGGGTTGATTGCGAAGGCGCGCGCCGCGGTGAAGGTGGAGGACTACTGCCACGCCATCGAGCACTCGATCGAGTTTCAGGTCGTATACCTGCAGCACCTCTTCGGCCCCGACGTTCGCATCGTTCCCATTCTGTGCGGCGCCTTCGCGACGCGCGCGCACGGACGCGTGCGCCCCGAGCAGAGCCCCGAGGTCGCGCGCTTCATCGACGTGCTGGCCGAGCTGGCCGAGCGCGAGAGCGAGCGGCTGTTCTGGGTCATGGGCGTCGACATGGCCCACGTCGGCGTCCGATACGGAGACGACTTCGCCGCGCGCGCCGGCGAAGGCGCCTTGCGAGCGGTCGCCGCCCAGGACCGCCAGCGCATCGACACCATCACAAGAGGCGACGCCGACGGGTTCTGGGAGCGCGTGTGCAGCGGGGCTGACGGCGAGGATCAGCTAAAGTGGTGCGGCTCGGCGCCGCTGTACACATTCCTGCGTGCACGCCCCGGTGCCGCTGGAGAGCTTTTGCACTATCACCAGTGGAACATCGACGAGAGCAGCGTCGTCAGCTTCGCCGGTCTCAGCTTCCACGCATGAAAATCGCTACCGGCTCACAGCGTGGAGAGCACGAGGAGCGAGACCAGCGAGGCCCAGACCGCGAGTAACCAGATCGGCGATGATTCGCGTCCGACGACATCGCCGGTCACCGCCGCGGGCAAGACCGGATTTTCGTGCAATCGATCGCCCTCCTCCCACCAACGCAGAATGAGCTCGGAGAAGGGACGGTCATCTTCGTGCGCGTGCATGGCGCCGGCGATTGTGGCGCGATAATGCAAGCCGTCCAAAAAACTGTTTGCTTGACCTTCCACCGTGAACGGGTGGCTCCCTGGTCGGTCGCGCGGATGGAAGTAACTGGAATTCCTTAGTTTAGTGCGGGCCACATGGCACGCCGGATCCCAGGTGTAAGCCGAGGTGCGCGTGTTAAGATGGGCGCGTGGTTCGGTCCGCAGCAGCTAGCAGACTGATTCCAGCGGCCGCGTTTCCCGTCGAACGTGTGGGCCGATACCGGCTCTTGGCTCGTCTGGGTTCAGGAGGAATGGCGACCGTATTTCTCGCCCGCGCCGAAGGTATGGGCGGGTTCGAACGCGACGTCGCGGTCAAGTTGCTACACGACCATCTGCGCGAAAACGCCGACCTCGCCTTTCAGCTGGTCAACGAAGCGCGCATCTCGGCCAAGATTCGCCACCCGAACGTGGTGCAGGTTCACGACGTCGGCGAGGATCCTTCGGGGATCTTCTTGGTCATGGAATACGTCGAGGGCGACACCTTGAGCGGTCTGCAGCGGGCGGCACGCGCCGCCGGCGAGACGGTTCCGATCGCCATCGCGCTGCGCATCTTGACCGACGCCCTGGCCGGGCTGCACAGCGCCCACGAGCTGCGCGACGGCGCCGACCAGCCGCTGGAGATCGTTCACCGCGACTTTTCGCCGCAAAACATCCTGGTCGGAACCGACGGGATCAGCCGGCTGACGGACTTCGGAATCGCCAAGGCCGCGCGGCGTGACGGACATACGCGGCCGGGGCTCATCAAGGGCAAGATCGGCTACATGGCCCCGGAGCAGGCGCGGGGAAAATCGGTCGACCGGCGTTGCGACGTCTGGGCCGCCGGCGTCGTCGCCTGGGAGCTTCTGGCCGGACGTCCGCTGCGCGCGAACGAGGACGAGGTGGCGACGTTGCTGGAGGTGGTGTCCGGCGATCCGCCGGACGTGCGAACCGCGTGTCCTGAGATCGCCGCCGCGCTGGCCGAAGCCGTCTCCTCGGCGCTGACCGGTACGCGTGATCAGCGCTGCCCGACTGCCGACGGGCTGCGCCAGCGCCTGATTGAGGCCTGGCGACTACAGGGCCAGGTCCTCGCCGACAGCGCCGAGGTTGCCGCCTATGTCCGCCGGTTCGGGCGCCCGCCGGAAGAACCGAAGACGCCGTCCCCGTGGACGCAGGGCCTCGAATCGGTGCCGACCAGCCACTTCAACGCGAACGGCCCTGGGCAACTGTTTGGAAACACGGCCACGCTGCCGTCGCTGGCGATGCCGGCCCTGCCGGTCACGGAGACCGGGCGGAAGGCCGATCGGACGACCGGCCGGGTGGTCGCGCGCGGTTCGTTGCTACTGGTCGGCCTCGTGGCGGCGGGCGCCCTGATGTATTCGTCCGGGCTGATGACCATCGACGGGCGTCAGAAGACCTCCGGTCATGCGGTCTCGCCCATGGCGTCGGCGCCGCAGGCGCAAGCGCAAGATCCATTGCCGCTGCCCCAGCCTACGGCGCCGACAAAACTCGCGCGAGAGAACAGCGGTCCGGGCGGCCTGGCCTGGCCTGACCGCGCGACCGCGCACACCACGGTTGCATCGACCCGGGGCGACCGCGATCGGAGGCAGGCTGTTCCCACCCGCCACCACGTCCGATCAGAGACAGGCCCGAGTCGCGTGAAGGTGGCGCGCGTGCGCCCGGTTGTCCGTTCGACGTCAGCGCCGGCCCCCTCGCTCCCCGCTGGGAAATCGCCGCCGCCGCTGGCGGGGAATCCGTATGCGGCGAACGTCGACTAGACGGGGCGGCCCGTGGCCACGGCGGGCTGTCGCAAGCGGGTTTGCGCTGCTGCTGGCGCTGACCACCGCCGCCACGGCGCGCGCCGAGGTCGACAAGCAAGCGTCCGAGTTTTTCCGCGCCGGCGAGGCCTCGTATGCGCGCGGGGATTTTCCGGCCGCCGCGCGCTCCTTCGAGGAGGCGCATCGGCGCGCCCCGCACGGAGCGACCTTGTACAACGCGGCCCTGGCGTGGGAGTGGGCGCAGCAGTTCGCCCGCGCCGCCGACGACTACGAGCTGGCGCTGAAGCTGGGGGGCCTTAGCCCGATGCAAACCTCCGGCGCGACAACCCGGCTGGCCTCGCTGGAGAAGACCCTCGGTCACATCAACGTCGT
>DASRQT010000167.1:0-6026 GCA_035696485.1 Polyangia bacterium
CAATGCGTGAACTCCACGTTGGCGTCATTGAGAATGCGCAACATGTCCGGGTAGGAAACCGATAGCGGCGTTCTGATGATGTAGTAAACACCGTTGTGACTGATGTCTTGAACGCGATCTCCGATGCGCTGCTGTAGCAGGCTCAGGCTCAGCGAAGTGTCGCATTCGTAGAGGTTCACTTTTCGGTCGGCACCGATGGCTCCCGTCGGCCCCTGGAACACGACCTGCCCGCGCCGCAGGAAGACAACGTTGTCAGAAATCGCTTCCAGGGGATTCAGAACTTGAGAGCTGATCAACACCGCCATGGGGCTGTGCACAGACCTCGCGAGGTACCGGATGTCCCACAACAGCGCCGCCTGCGCCTTGGGGTCGAGGTTTGCCAGGGGTTCGTCGAGCACCAGCAGCCGTGGCCGGCCCACCAGTACCTGCGCCAAGGCAAATCTCAGCTGAAATCCACCGGACAGCTCCGACCATCGCTTCGCCAGATGTTCGGCCAAGTCCAGCCTGGCCAGTAGATATTGAATCTGGGTCTCGCTCTCGAGTGGACTCAAACCCCGGAGGGAAGCCTGGAAATAAAGCATGTCGGCCAGTGAACCGTGCCAGTCGAGTAGCTTCTGAGGCAAATAGCCAATGTGCTGTTTGACCGCCGCCCACCGAAATCGCTTCCCCTCGGACAGCGCAGGAAACGCGACCTCACCGCTGTGCGGGGACAACTCGCCCACCAGCATTCGTATGAGCGTCGTCTTACCGTGTGCGTTCTCGCCAACAAGAGCCGTTATTTCTCCGGAACGAAGTTCGAACGAGATTGGCCCGAGCACGAACCCTGAACGCTCGAAGCGCATCTCCAACGCGTCTGTGCGGCATACTGTTTCTTGTTTCAGCGGCTCCCGTCTGAACCGTGCGAATAGACGCTTCCTTGCATGCGCTCGCTCTTCCGCGTCCACACCGGCATCCGCGTGTGCGGAATCGGCCACAATTTCACCGAGGATGCCCGTCATTCTGCGCCGCAGACTGTCCAGGATCGCGGGGTCGTCCATGCTGGAAACGCTCGCCTTCATGGCGAGTGCGGCGTTCTTGTGCTCAGGCCTTCGGGCGTACCGACTTGAAAACTGGGCCAACGCTGCGCTGCCCGCCCGAAGATCCCCGGCGAGGGTGCGCCGAACAGCGTCGGCTTCAGCATCTATCTGCGACGACGCCCTCATGAGCTGGCCTCGAGGCTCAGGCTAGTGATGATGCCGTCTTTGAGGTTGAGCCCTTCCGCTAGTAGATCGACTCTCACCATCGCTCGCGCCTCGGGATCACTTTCCTTATTGTTACGCTCAAGCTCCCACTTGATCGCGGTGAGTCGAAACACGGTCTTTCGTTGCTTGGCGAAGTCGCGCGCGAAATCCAGCAGTCGTTTCATCCCTTGCTCGACGTTGTGTTGCTCGAAGAGGTCATCGATTTCTTTGGATCGCTGCTCGATATCGTGAGACTCCAGGCGACCGACATATTGCCAAATGCGCGGATAGTTCTTTGCGAGCTTTTCGTCCGAACTGACGTCGATATAGCTTAACGGTCTCACCAACGCCGGCACCTCGCATTGCTCCAGAAGCAGAGGAAGGAGTCGGCGACGCTCCGGAGGCTCACTGAGGACCGCCGTCCATTCAAGCGGCGCGAATTGCGCAGAGAAATAGGCGTTTGACATGACCATGACGAGATAGTTGCATTCGTCGATTGCCTCGGAGATCTTCAGAACGAAATTGGCGCCTGGCGCTAGCGAGACCTCATCGAAGAAGCATTCGATACCATCCCGGCTCAGCCGATCGTATAGTGCGGAGACGAACTTCTTGTCCGCGTCCGAATGAGCATAGGAGAGGAAGAGTCTTGGCGCTGTCACAGGTGGACCGGATCAGATCTGTAAGCCGCCTGTCGTTAGACCGCCTTGGTTGTCACAGGGTCTTCCCAAGGCTGGGCATCGTATCAACGGTCCACCATCGTCGCAATCGCCAGGTCGGGCTGGCGGCGGCCGCTTGATCGCCAGCGCGATCCATCCCTCTCTTTTCGAGGAATCTGTCGTCGGGGTGGTGTTGTCTATCCTGGCGACGCTGCTCGCGCCCTCCTGCCACACGGAGTGCCGCGGCACCCTCGCCGATGTTCCCGGCGGGGGGTGGGTGTGGGGGTGACGCACAGGTGACGGAATCGACGTTGTCGGTTTTTTCGATTCGAAAACGCCGGCGAAAAAATCGACGCTTGTTGCCTACGCCCGAAGCCGCGCGCTGATAAGGGCAGCTCACCGACTGTCCCTGCGCCGGCGACGAAGCCCCCGGCAGGGGTAAGCGGAGACAGGAGCGACAAACCTGCCGCCGGCGTGGCGCGTGCATTGGATATCGTCTTCAGGACCAGGCACGTGGCGAATAGATTGCTATTCTCGTCGTCGCGGGGGTTTGAGCGGTATTTCGATGCGGGTCGTTGTCGCAGGCCTGTGGGAGACGGATCGTAATGTCGCGGTTCTGTCGTTGCAGATGCTCTTCGCCAGGGTGGTGAACACATGCTGATGCCGAAGGTTTGTGTGTCTTTGGTCGGTGCGCTGATCATGGGCTGTGGGAGCAGCGCTCAGCAAGGCGACCTCGCCGGTGCTCGTGACGGCGGAGGCGATGTTGGCGCCAGCATCTCAGGGTCGGCGGGTTCCGGTGGTCGCCTTGAGGGTGGAACAGGTCCTGACGGCGGCGAACTTCCCATGGCTGGCGGCTCAGGTGGAAACGGCAGCGGCGGCTCGCTTGGTTCGGGCGGGTCGGCCACCGGGTCCGGTGGCTCCATCGGCAGCGGCGGCGTCACCGGCAGTGGTGGCTCCGTCGACGGCACGGGCGGTACCGGCACCGGAGGCAGCGGCGGCTCGTCTGGCGGCACGGGCGGTACCGGCTCGGGCGGCGCTGGGGGGATGACCTGCACCGGTGTCGCGTCCGGAAGCCGCGGCCCTTTCGGTCCGCTGCTTATCGATCGGCTGATCAGATCCTCGGCGGGAAGCGGCGACCTGATGGTGCTCAAGCACCGGAACGCGACCGAGCCGGCGAGCCTGCCCTTCAGCGTGGCATCGCTGGTTCCCCGGGCGGTCCCCGGCGTGCCGAACAACGCAGACGCCCTCTTTCTGCCTGACGGATGGCGCCTGGTGGTTTCTCCCGGAAACCCCGACGTGGTTTGGTCCGGAACCGTCGTCAACACTGCCAGATGCCAGGAGGGTGATGACCAGACGCCGTGGCCGCCGCCAGCCACCGACGAGCGCGTGTGCGGTGGCGTGGTCTGGCAGGACGCGACGGGTGCCAGATCCAGCGGCCCTACCGGACCCATGACGATCACGCACTTGATTCCCGCGAGGGGCGACGGCATGGCACAGATCGTCCTCGTCCCCCCACCGGCCGTTGGTAGTCCGGTGCAGATCAAGGCCGACGATCTTCTCCTTCCCTACGACCTGCCCGGCGGTTGGAAGCTGATCGGTCTGTCGGGCAGCTCCTTCCTATGGAACGGCCAATCGCCCGCGGGGTGCGCCACGAATTGACATCATCCTCGCGCGTAGCGCGTGCGGAACGGCCTGCTCCGCCAATATGTTGGCGCTAGGCAACGACGATCCGGCGGCGCTGATTCGTGATACTCAGCCTTCCGCAGTGGTCGGGTCGATGGTCACCCTTATCACGGCGATTTTGTCGGCCGGGAAACCGGCGCAGCGCGCGTGTTCGGCGACGATCTCGGCGTTGCGGGCGTTGTAGACGCAATAGATCTTGTCGTCGGTGACGTGGCTCTCCACCCACTGCACGTCGGGACCCAGCTCGCGCAGCGCGGCGTTTGACTTTTGGGCGACGGCGCGCAGCTCGGCCGGCGACCACTTGCCGGCGCCGGGAATTCCGCGTTCGATGACGTAACGGGGCATGGGATCCTCCTTGTTTGGCTGCGTCCTTGGGGCAAAATGTCCGTCGGCCCAGCGCCAGTCAATCTGCGCGCCCGCGGCCTGGCCCACCATGCCCGCACAACCGGAAGACTTGACCGATCAACCGGCAACGCCCGCTGACGGCGCGTCGTCCGACCAGCTGGTCCGTGAGGGGCTGCGCTGCCTGCAGTTTTCGGGTGCCCTGTTCCTGCGCGCCTCCTTCTCGGCGCCCTGGGCGTATCGATCGGCGGAGGCGCGCGCCATCTCGGAGATGGTCCGCTCCGCGGGCCGGCGCGTGATCATGTTCCACATCTTCACCGAGGGGCAGTGCCGCGTGCAGCTTGACCGCGGCGGCATTCACGAGCTTCGCGCCGGCGACATCGCCATCTTTCCCGACAGCGACAACCACAGCATGGGCGACCCGGCGATCGAGCGGCCGGTTCCCGCGATTGACCTCATGCCGCCCCAGCCGTGGGGCCCCGTGTCCGTCATCCGCCACGGCGGCGGCGGGGCGCCGTCGTCGATGATCTGCGGGTACCTGCTGTGCGACGACTTGCCGTTGCACCCCGTGCTGGCATCGCTGCCGCCCTTCATGCGCGTGCGGCCGTCGGGGGGGCCGCTGGCCAAGTGGGTGGAAGCCAGCATCCACTACGCCATCCACGCCGCCGAGAGCCGCGAGCCGGTGGGCGACCCGCTGATGCAGCGTTTGCCCGAGCTGTTGTTCACCGAATGCCTGTGCGAGTTCGTCCGGCAGCAGCCGGCGGACGAGACCGGGTGGCTGGCGGCGCTGCGCGACGCCGTTGTTGGCCGGGCGCTGGCCAGCATGCACCGCGAGCCGGCGTATGCTTGGACATTGCAGGAGCTGGCCAAGCGGGCGGCGGCGTCGCGGTCGGTCATGGACGACCGGTTCAGGGAATACCTGGGCATGGCGCCGATGAGCTACCTGACGTCGTGGCGACTGCAGCTGGCGGCGCGCCAGCTGCGCACCAGCGACGCGACGCTGGCCGAGGTGGCCGGCGCGGTCGGGTACGGTTCGGAGGCCAGCTTCAGCCGGGCCTTCAAGCGCCACGTCGGTGTGGCGCCCGGCGAGTGGCGACGAGCCTGACCAGCAACGCCAGTTACGGCGAGCGTGCGGGGGCGCCGGCGGCGGCCGGAACATCGGCCTTGGCTTGCGACAGCGGTTCGGGGACCAGGGGGAAGCGTTCGCCGCGGATGCGGTGCTGCTCGGTGACCTTCCAGCGGCCGTCGGTCCATTCCCAGGTCTGTTCGATGGTCGACTTCATGACCAGCGCGCGGCGCTGGTTGTACCAGGTGAAATCCGCGACCACGGTCGCCTTGTGCGATCCGGGCTGGAAATCGATCAACGTCAGCTCGTTGTCGGCCATCGCGAAGTCATCACCGAGGTCAGCCTTGCGGACCAGCAAGGCGCGCGATTCTTCCTTCGACAGGTACGGCGTCACCTTGTCGTAGCGGCCCCAGCGCAGGTCGTCGTTGAACTCGCGCGCGGCCTTGGCCAGGCCCTCCTCGCGCCGCTGGGTGGGGGTCACGACGCAGCCTGAAACGCCAACGCCCACCGCCAGCGTCAGGAACGCAGTCGCGAGCGCGACGGCAAGACCAGTGCGGTGATCTAACACCGACCCAGCGTAGGCCGGGTTCAGCGCCGGCGCAAAATTCTGGCGAATTTAGCCCGGTCGGCCGGGCCGAACTCCCCGCTGGCGACCAGCACGGCCAGGTACACGATCCCGATGGCCACGGTCGCCGCCAGCCCCAGCACCTTGCCGTGGGCGGGGAGGAACCTCCCGGCTATCACGGCGGCCAGCACCGCCAGCGCCACCCGGCCGACGGTGCCGAGCGGCGGCTTTCCCCCCAGGCGCTGGCGCATGTAGACCACCGAGCCGACAAAGCCGGTGGCCATACCCAGGGCGGTGGCGGTGGCGGCGGCGATCAAGGTCCCCTGTCCTGGCGCGGCGCCGGGAACCAGCACAGCAGCCGACGCGACGCCGACCACGACCGCCACTGCGATCAGCGCCTGCGAGGCCCGGGTGCGGCCGGCGGCGTTCAGGATCGCGCACGAGACGGCCAGCAGCGCCAGGCAACACTCGCCGGCGACCAGGATCGGCAGGGC
>DASRQT010000168.1:0-12221 GCA_035696485.1 Polyangia bacterium
CGGCGGGACCAGCGGCGTCCGCTGATGCGGCACCTGACGCCGGCGCGACCAGCGGTGACGGCGGAGGTCGCGGCGACGGCGCCGCTGTCCCCGTTGATGGGTCGGGCAGCGCCTCGTACGGCTGCAGCTTGATCCTCGGAATTCTCACGTCGCACGAATGGTTCGGCGGCTTCGAAAAGGTCGTCGACAGCGCGCGCTGGGAGATCAAGTTCCAGGACAGCGCTCACCTCGAGAAGTGGGCCGACCCGGCGCACGCGGTTTGGTCATTGCCCACCGACTCGCCGTGCGCGCAGAACGCCGACAAGCCCGACCGAATCGTGTTCATGGGCGTCAACTATGACTACGCCACCATCGAGCAGTTCCTACCGAAATACCTCGCGGTCATCAACAACATCAAGACCAAGTACCCGACGGTGAAACACGTCGACGTCATGACGTACACGCGCGGACCGGGCAACAAGGAGTGCGTCGGCGCCAACCGGTCGAACGATTCCTACATCAAGCCGGCCCAGGACGACGCCATCGCCATGCTGGCCGCGATGTTCCCCGACTTTGTCTTTCCGGCCCCCAGGTGGGAGGTGCAATCGTGCGCCGACTTCACGCTGTGCCCCCACCTGACGGGCGGGGCCAACGCCGTGATCTCGAAGACGATCGGCAGGTATTTCCTCGAGCACTGATCGGGAGCAGTGAACGGGACCATTGACCGGCGGCGTCGATGGCTGCCGGCGCGCCGCGCCGGTGATACCCTGGCGCGGTGGAATATCGTTGGAATGACCAGGACGCCGACGTCGAGCGCGACGAGCTGGCGCTGCTGGTTTACCTGTCAAATCTGGTTGGCGCCGACGCCGGCCTGACGCAGCCGGGAGGCGGCAACAGCTCGGTCAAGCGGGTCGAGGCGGACTTCGCCGGCCGCAGCGTCGACGTGTTGCGGGTCAAGGGCAGCGGAACCGACCTGCGGACCATCGGCGCGGGCGGCTTCACGGGAATGCGCCGCGAGGATCTGGCGCTCCTGCGCGCGCGCGAGCAGATGTCCGACGAACAGATGATGGCCTTCATGCGGGCCTGCATGCTGGATTCGCGCGAGCCTGCCCCGTCGGTGGAGACGCCCCTGCATTCCGTGCTCCCCTATCGCTTCATCGTCCACACGCACGACTTCGCGACCCAGGCGCTGACCGACACGCCCGATCCGGCGGCATTGGTGCGCCAGGCCCTGGGGTCGGAGGTCGCCTATATCGACTACGTCCAGCCCGGGTATCCGCTGGCACGGGCGGTGATGGATCTTGGGCCCTTGCCGGGTGAGGCAAGGGGCCTGGTGCTGGGGCGGCACGGTCTCATCGCGTGGGGAGACACCGCCAAGGGCTGCTACCAGAACCTGCACGCGCTGATCAACCGCGCCGAGGCGTTCATTGATGGGCGCCAGGGCCGCGCGGGGCGCACCGCCGCGGAATCAACGACGACGACCACGACCGCAACCACCGCGACGATTGCACGCCGGCGCGACCAGGCGCGCGTGGTCCTGCCGATTCTGCGCGCGGGACTGGGCGCGCGGCGTCCGGTGATCCTGCACTGGGATGGCTCCGACGAGGCGGTGGCGTTCGCGGGCGCCCCCGGCACGCCGGCGCTGGCGGCCCGAGGCATGTCGACGCCGGAGCACATCCTGCGTTGCGGACGGGTGCCCCTGGTGGTGGGCGTCGATCTGGAGAAAGCGTCCGCCGCAGAGGCCATCAGCGTCCTGACACAGGCGCTGGACCGGTTCGCCGCCAGCAGCGCCGACGTGCACGCGCGCCATCGCGCCCAGGTCGGGGCGACCATGCTGGACCCAGCGCCCCGCGTGATCCTGCTGCCCGGGTTGGGCCTGGTCACGGCGATGAAAGACAAGACCAATGCCGTGGTCGGCAACCTTTGCTATCGCCACGTGATGCGCGTGATGTCGGCCGCGGAGGCGCTGGGGGGATTCCGTTTCTTGAACGAAGCCGACGCCATCACGTTCGAGTACTGGCCGCTGGAGCTGGCCAAGCTGAACGCCCCCGAAAAAGAGCTGTCGCGCCGGGTGGCGCTGGTCACCGGCGCCGCGGGCGGCATCGGCCGCGCCATCGCCCAGCGTTTCGCCGCCGAGGGCGCCCACCTGGTGCTGACCGATGTGGCCGGCGAGCGGCTGCGCCAGGTCGCGCAGGCGATCGCCCAGCAGTGCAAGGACTCGCAACGCGTGATCGCGGTCGAGGGCGACGCGACGTCCCCCGAAGACGCGGCGGCCGCGGTGACCGACGCAGTGCTGGCCTTCGGCGGCCTGGACATTCTTGTCTGCAACGCCGGCTTTATCGAGGCCGGGCCCATCGATCGCATCAGCGACGAGAGCTGGGCGCGCCACTTCGGGATCAACGTGGGCGGCACCTTCCTGGCCGTGCGCGAGGCGGTCAAGGTGATGAAGGTAGAGGGGCAGGGAACGATTCTCCTCAACGCCTCTAAAGGCGCGTTCGCGCCGACCGCCGACAACGCCGCCTACGCCAGCTCGAAGGCGGCGGTGGCCGCGCTGGCCCGCAATCTGGCCACCGAGCTGGGACCCCACAGCATCCGGGTCAACTACATCAACGCCGATTTCATCGACACGCCGCTGATGGAGAAACTGATCGCCGCGCGCGCGGCGCTGGCCGGCGTCAGCATCGAAGAGCAGACCGACGCCTACCGCCGCCGCAATCTGCTGAACGTCGGCCCCATCCCGCCGGCCGCCGTGGCCGAGGCCGCGTTGTTTCTGGTGTCGCCGCGGGCGCAATACACGACCGGCGCCGTCCTCACCGTCGACGGTGGCATCAAGGAGGCGATGCCGCGGTGACACAACCCGCGGTCGAGATCGTCGAGGCCGACCTGCGGCGCCCGGAGCACCAGCGGGATGTCGTGGCGCTGACCGACGCCTACGCGCGCGACCCCATGGGCAACGACGGTCCTCTGCCGCCGGAAGTCCTGGCGCGCCTGCCCACCGCGCTGCGCGACCATCCGACCACGCTGATCCTCCTGGCCTACACCGACCAGCAAGCCGTGGGAATCGCCACCTGCTTCCTGGGCTTCTCCACCTTCGCCGCCCGCCCGCTCACCAACGTTCACGATCTGGCGGTGTTGCCGGCCCACCGCGGCCGCGGCATCGCGCGGCTCCTGCTGGCTGCGGTCGAGGACCGGGCGCGCCAGCTCGGCTGCTGCAAGATCACGCTGGAGGTGCAGGAAAACAACCAGCGCGCCCAGCGCCTCTACGCCAGCGCCGGCTTTGCCCACGCTCTTGCGGCGACCGCGGGCGGTGGGGCGCTGTTCTACGCAAAGCCCTTGCTTTGATTCCATGACGTCCCGGACGCGAAAAAGCCGCCCGCGGCGACGCGGACGGCTTTCTCCTGACGGGGTAGGTAGGGTGGCCGGGTCGACTAGACCAGGATTTCCTTCATCTGCATGTACGGGAGGTTCGCCCGCTGGATGCCGAAGTCGTCGACCCCGGGGCCGGACATGCCAAAGACGTCCTTCATGATCGTCATGTGCATGTCGCGCAGCCAGCGCTTGGCGAAGACGATGTGCTGATCGCCCTTCAACTTGCCGCCGCCGCCGCCAATCAGCGTCATCGGGATTTGGCTGCACGAGTGATTGCTGCCGTGCATCGGGCCGCTGAACCAGACCACGCTGTTGTCCAGGATGCTCTTGTCGCCTTCCTTGATGGCGTCCAGCTTCGCGCACAGCGCCGCCACCTTGCCGGCGTGCCAGTGGCTGATGGTGGCAAACTGCATCTGGTCGCCGTGCTGGCCGTTGTTGTGGTACTCGCCACACACGCCGCCGCCGCCCATGGACGAGGTGGTGGCCGTGAAGGTGCGCAGGGGCACGTGGCCGTAGCTGAACTCGGAGCGCTCGTCTTCCATCATGTACGTGATGACGCGTGTGGCGTCACACTGGAAGGCCATCACGATGAGGTCGTTCATGACGTCGGCGTGAGTGCCCTTGTTGTACGTCGCGCTGTTCTGCTTTGCCTTATCCGGAAGAACCGGACCCGGCATGTTCGGCTTTGCGATCGGCGAGCACGCCAACCCACCCATCCCGATGGACATGGTGGTCGCCTGCTTCTCGATGGTACGGACCTGGGTCAGGAACTGGTCCAGCTTGGCCTTGTCGGCATTGCCCAGGCGCACCTGCGTGCGGAGCGAGTTTTCCTGCACGGCGTCGAGCACGCTCTTGTTCAGCGCGATGCGCTTTTGCAGGGCGGGGTCGGGTCCCGTGGGCGGCGTCGCGGGCGTCGAGGAGACAACCCCCGTCAGCTTGGTGAAGACCTCCAGCGGATCGACCGACTTGTACATCGGCTTGCCCGCTTCGCTCCACGAGACGGTGCGGCTGTTTGAGCAGGGATTCTGGTCGCAGAAGCTGTACCAGGTGGAAAGACCGACCTGCATCGTCTTGATCGGCGTGTTCCCGACGACACCGGGCGTCTTGCCCATGGTCTGATCGAGCGAGATTCGGTTGGCCTCAGCGACGCCCAGCTGCATCCGGACGATCCCGGGGTCGATGCAGGTTAGCCAGGCCCCCGGCTGCCGGCCGTGGCTCGGCTCGACGCTGGACGAGCTGTCGGCGTTGAACGCGCTGCCGTTCTCCATGCCGGTGAGCACGATCATCTTGGACTTGAAGGCGGCCAGCGGCTCGAGCACGCCCGAGAGCTGCCAGGCTGCGCCTACCCCCGAGGTCGGTGGCTTCCAGATCTCCGCCGAGCCATTCGGGAGGAAGATGGGCAGGTAGCGGATGCGACCGCCGGCCTGGGCCCAGGCCCCTCTTGGCGCGAGCGATTCGAGCCAGGGCAATGACAGAGCCACACCTGCACCGCGCAGGAACGTCCTTCTAGAAACAGATCGGTTCATCTCGATTGCTCCTTAGTTTGCCGTGCCGTGGCGAGAACGGAAGGTCTCAGCAAGCACCAATGATTGCACCAGGCGGCGAATAGTTGGCGTCCCCTTCAGCCATTCGTCCTGAACGATGGCCAGGTACGGCGCGTCGGTCGGGGTGGTGAGGCGGCCAAGTCCGTACGTGAACAGGAACTCCGCGATGCACTCGCCGAACCGGGGATCCTTGCTGACCGTGTCGGCCAGGCCCTGGATGCCGGAGAAGGAGACGCCGTCAAGCTCGGCCGAAACATCGATCGCCGTACCGTCGGGATAGGTCGAGCGGAACTTGCCGATACCGTCGAAGTTCTCCAGCGACAGGCCATACCCGTCGAAATTCTTGTGGCAGGCGGCGCAGGTCGGATTCACGCGGTGCGCTTCCAGCGCGACGCGAACGTTCTTGGTCGGATCCAGCCCGCCCACGCCGCCCAGATCGGGAACGCCCTTGGGCGGCGGCGGCGGCTCCTGGCACAGCAGGTTGCTGAGGATCCAGCGGCCGCGCGTTGTGGGCGAGGTGCGCGTTCCCAGCGATGACAGCGAGAGGAAGCCGCCGAGCCCCGCAAAGCCAAGGCGCTTGTCGGTCGTGACCTCGACCCGCTGTGTGGCGGTCGCGGCCGGCATGCCGTACAGCTTGGCCACCGGACCATCGACGAAGTTGAAGTCCGCCTTCATGAACTCGAGCCAGGAGCGGTCGCTCTTGAGGAACTCGCCGAAGTAGAGGTACATCTCCTTGGTCAGCGAGTTGGCCAAGGCGGGCGACCAATCCGGAAAGATCTTCGGGTCGGCGGCGTGGTCCGGCAGCTTGCGCGCGCCCAGCCACTGCCCCACGAAGTTCTCGACGAAGCGCGTGCTCTTCGCGGGGTCGTTCAGCATGCGATCGACCATTGTGCGGAGCTTGACATCCTGGAGCAGCGAATTGTCGGCCGCGGCGGCCAGCAGAACGTCGTCCGGCGCGCTGCTCCACAGGAAGTACGAGAGGCGAGACGCCAGCTCCCACGCGTTCAGAGGGTGCTTGGTCAGCGAGTTGGGCGTGGGATCAGTCTCGACTCGGAAGATGAATTCCGCGCTGGACAGGAACGTGCGCAGCATCTCCTTGACGGAGTTTTCGTGGGTCTCACCCAGGCCCTTGGCCGTCGTGTACACCTTGTTGAAGGTGGTCACCTCTTCAGGCGACAGCGGTCGGCGGAACAGGCGCTGCCCATTGGTCTTGATGATGTTCGTGACGCAAGCGGCATCCTCGGTCGCGCACACCAGCACCTTGCCCTTGCGGGCGGCGTCGGCGAAGACGTCATCGGCGATGAGGCCAGCGGTGTCGTAGTAGCGCTTGTATTGAGCCTCGTCCACGTCGAGCACGGACGCGATGTTGTCGAAGCCGCCGATCTCACCGCCCAGCCACGAAGAGTTCGCCGGGGTCAGCGTCGTCCCGAGGAGGTCGGCAATCGTGTTGTTGTACTCGGTGGAGTTGAGCCGGTGCAGACCCTTCGACCCAGGATCCACGCCTGGCCCCAGCGGTCCGGGTCCGGAGCCGCCACCGCCGATCGGGCCGTTGCCACCACCCCCTGATGGGGGCGGGGGCGCGCCCCCTACCCCGCCAATTTCGCCGTTGCACGCCATGGCGCCGCAAACGAGGAAACAGCAGAGCAGATAGCCGCTACGAAATGCCGGCGCCTTGTTTTGCGATGCGGTGTCGAACGATGCTTTCATTTTGCAGGCTCCTACAGGAGTTACGCGCACGCGCACTCGACCGAATCTCTGAGGAGGGTCGAAAAAGTACTGAACTGCCCCACCGCCCCTGCCACCACAGAGCTAACGAAGAGAAATGCTATCATAAGCACGAGTCGTAACGGTAAAGCTTATTGTCGCCAGAGGTGTCACGGCGTAGGTCGATGTCGGAGTGGTGTTTCGAGATCAAAGCCACAAATCGGAGAGTCGCGTAAGACGGCCTTATGACGAGGGAAATGGACGACTGTCGGCGATCGGCGAGCGCTTTTTTGATAACTTGCATTCCATTAATGTCACCCAAACAAGCCGCCATCGAGATGCTCGTTTTAATGGCCAATTTCCCTCGGGCACTGCCAAGGGTGCAACGATGTACCTCCGTATAGACGCTCCGTCGCGTGCCAGCGAGGCGCTAGATCGCCGTTTTCTGCGCATTTGCCAGTGGCCCGGATGACGCTCCGCTCTAGCGAGGCCAGGTCGACAAAATTTCTAATACTTAACGACAGGTTAGCCGGTGTTGCTGGCCCAGCTCGCAGGTCTTGAGCGTGAAGCTGTATTGGTTGGCGAACACCAGCAGCACGCGTTCACCTCCGGTGAACACGCGGCCGGCAAGCGCGTTGGCGAGGGGCTCGAATACCGCCGCCAGGTCGATGTTGGCAATCCTGGCCTTCGTGCTGCTGAACGTGAGCGTCCATGTTGACGGCTCCTTTGTCAGCATCATCCGCGACTGCTGGCCCGCTCGCAGAACACCCGCGTCGGTGACCACCGCTCCCACGCGCCTGGCGTCGGACTCCGTGGCCATTCCCGCAAGCGCTATTTCGTGCGTGCCACCGATCACGACCGTGGTTTGCAGCAGTGAGATGACCGCGGCGGCGCCAATCATCGCCTGCGCCATGCCGAGCCCCATGATGCCCGCGCTCTTCCACCTGGACTCAAGGCGCCCACCCTCGGCTTCGTGAGCCTTGACGGCGGCCCCCTGCAGGCGCTTGGCGATCAAGAAGGTCGCGACACCGAGGACGCCGACCAGCGACAGATTGACGACCTTCCCGAAGCGCCGCTCGATCGAATAAGACAACATCACCACCAGCGCGACCGCTGCGGCTCCGATCGCGGCCGTGAGGTAGCTCTTCTTCGCGGCTCCCAGCCTCTGGAAGTTGGTCGCGATCATCCAGGTTCCGGCCAGCGGTCCCCCGAGGCAACTGGTCCACAGGATGTGTTTCAGCGGATACAGCTTGAACGTCGGAGCCGTTTGCCGTGCTGGGGTGGCCGTGGTTTCGGTTTGGATGTCCCTGATCTAGCGCGGGTTGTTTCCCGATTGCCACCTTTGTTTCGCGCGTTTGCCACGGCCGAGCGGGTTGTCCTGCGACGCCATCGGCGCACGGAGGTGCCCGCGACCACCCGGCGGTCGCCGATCTCGATCCTCAAGCCGCTGTGTGGGCTGGACGACGATCTCGCGGCCAACCTGCGGCTGTTCGCGCAGCTGCCCTATCCGCGGTACGAGGTGGGGTTACGGCCTGGTCAGCCGGACCATCGAATAGCGATCCAATCGACTCATTGTCCTGCGTGGGAGTGCGCTAGCGCCGGTTTCTCGAAAGAGACCCCGAAATGCTCCGCAATCCGATACAGCCCGAACTTCGGCAGCCGCATGAAACCCGACCAGGCGGCGGCGGCCAGCGTGCCGTCGGACAGCCATTCGGCGATCCATTCGCCGGCGAACCGCGGATCGCGTTGCTTGAGGCCGGCGCCGTTTTCGATCGCCCAGCGGCGGTTGTAACGTTCCTGCGCGCCCACCGGCCAGGAAAAGATCAGCGGCAGACCCAGCGCCGCATAGAAAGTCATCTCGCTGGGTTTGGTCCACAGGATGTCGGTCTCGGCCAGCACGGCGTTGCACGCCCGGAAGTACCCATCAAGGTCATCGGCGAAGACCACGCGCGCGCCGGGACTGTCGGCCAGGCCGTGTCGTTTGAGCAGGGTCGTGAAGGTGTCGGCGACGGCGCGCCTGACGCCGGCCATCAGCACCAGGCGCAGGCGCCCGGCCTCGATCTCGGGTCGCAGCGAGGGCAAGAACTGACGGGCAAGCTCCGCCTGCGCGCCCGCCCCGCCGACGGCGAAGGTCAGAAGCGGTGCCTGGGGAGCGTGATCCGGCAAGCGCCCGAAGAAGTAGGCCAGCTCGTCACGGTGCTGATCGCGGAAGACGCCGGCGCGATCCAGACGGACCAGGCGGGCGGCCAGATTGCCGCGCAGGGTTTCAAGCTCGGGTCCGCCGACCAGCTCGTCTGGCAGCGGAAAACCGGTCAACTGGACGTGATCGGGCGACACGCCGTAGGCGATCAGGCGATCCAGTGCCCGCTTGCTGGGCGCGAAGTAGTGCACGCGGCAACGTTTCACGTTGGTCGGAACCCACACGCGCGCGATGTCAGCGTCGGTGACCAGGCAATAGATGTTGCCCGTCCCCAGTCGATCCGCGATCAGCGCCGGCGCAAAAAAAGTGGTCAGCAAGGGGGCGCCGGTTCGTTTCAGCTCGGCCAGCAGCCCGGCGCCCAGGCCCCGATCAATCTGCCTTTCCAGATAGCGAAGCGACGTTGACGGGGCGCTGAGGTCGCGGCGCGGGTGAAGGTGGGGGATGTGGGTGATCGCGGCCAGCAGAGCGCGCAACGGCCCCCCGGCCAGCGGCAGCTGCGAGAACCGCGAGATGGCTTCGTAGAGGCCGCGCGTCCTGGCCCAGAGGCGTTGCTCGTTGTCGCCGGCCAGCGGCGGGCGATCGACGTGAAGCAGCTGGGTCTGCAGCGATCGCGCCAGCGAATCGGCGGCGCGCAGGTGTCCCAGCCCCATCTCGATGGCCACCACCAGGGGGGCGGCGGCGGGGGCGGGCTCGGTCGGCATGCTCGATAGTATGGTCATTACAGGGCCAGTGCGCGCGGCACCGACGGAGAGGCCACGATGTCTGCGGGCCACAGATCCCGGTGGCAGGACTGCCAGCGCCGCCGGATCGTCACCCGCCGTTGGGATGACTGGAAAGACGAGATGCCGTGGATGACGCTGTATTTCAGCGCCGGCGTCTGGGTCAGCATCGGGTTGTCCCGCGCGCCGCGCGACTGACACAAAAGTTTCGCACAACCGTGACCTGAGGTCCTTGCCTCGACCGGTAGAAGTGCGCGCAGGAGGGTTCTCATGAAG
Organism: Polyangia bacterium; assembly: GCA_035696485.1. Classification (GTDB taxonomy): domain Bacteria; phylum Myxococcota_A; class Polyangia; order Fen-1088; family Fen-1088; genus DASRQT01. The sequence goes on from DASRQT010000168.1 coordinate 9,792, forward strand.
CGCGCAATCAACCTGGGCCTTGTGTCACTCACGATCCTGTTCGGCGTCGGCGGCTGCGGGGCCGATCCCGCGCCTTCCGCCAGCGATGCCGAGACCGGCGTCGTCCAGCTGTCGCTGTCCACTGTCCCACCCGACGCGGCCTGCCTGCGGGTGGTCGCGGCGGGGACGCGGACGGTGACCCGGCTGTTCGGCCTCACCGCGGGAACCTCGCCGACCTTCATGATGGACCGGCTGCCCATCGGCGTCGTTCAGCTGGACGCGCAGGCGCTGGCGGTTGCGTGCACCGCCGTGACCGGCGCCAGCGCGACCTGGGTGACCGAGGCGCCCGTGTTCGTGCACATCGACATCGGCACCATCGCCAAGGCGGCGCTCAAATTGATCCGCAACGGGCAGCTCTCGGTGTCGGTCGACTTCGAGGCGGCGCCCTGGATCGCGTCGTCGAAGGCGCCCGTCGACCTGGCCGTGATCGGCGATACGCCGTACGGGGCCGCGCAGATCGCCGACTTCCCGAAGTTGCTGGCCGACATCAACGCGGCGCCCGCGCTGGCGGAGATCGTGCACGTCGGCGACATCAAGAACGGCAGCACGCGCTGCGACACCACGCACTTCCAGCTGGTGCTGGACAACTTCAACGCGTCGGCGCGCGGCCTCATCTACACGCCGGGCGACAACGAATGGACCGACTGCCACCGCGCCAACAACGGCGCCTACGACCCGCTGGAACGGCTGGCGACCGTCCGCTCAATGTTCTTCCCGGTCCCGGGACTGTCGCTGGGGGTGAACCGGAAGCAGGTCTTGAGCCAGGCGTTCTTCGCCGGCTTCGAGACCTTCGTCGAGAACCAGCTCTGGGTCGAGGCCGGCACCGTCTTCGTGACCCTGCACGTGGTGGGCAGCAACAACAGCCTGCTCCCCTGGTACACCGACGACACGACCGGAACCAAGAGCGACGATCCGGCGCGGCGAACGGGCGAGGTCATGGCGCGCACGACCGCCAACCTCGACTGGCTGGGTCGCGCCTTCGCCACCGCCGGCCAGCAAGGCGCGGCCGCGGTCATCGTGCTCAGCCAGGCCGATATGTGGGACGGCACCCCGGTAGACGGATTTGATTCGACGGTCCAGAAGCTGGCCAGCCTGACGCTGGCGTTCGGCAAACCGGTCCTGCTCATCGAGGGCGATTCGCACGTGTTCAAGGTCGACAACCCGCTCGCGGCCGGCGACGCGGTCCACGGCGTCAGCACGCCCGTGCCCAACTTGACCCGCGTCGTGGTGCAGGGCTCGACGACCGCGCCGCTGACCGAGTGGCTGCGCCTGCACGTCGACCCGGCCGCCTCGTCCCCCTTCAGCTGGACGCGCAACCCGCGCTAACGGGCCCCCCCCTACCTGATGAAGTAGCCCGCCACCTTCCAGACGCCGCCTTCCTCCATCGGCGTCACGGTCTCGACCGCCTGCTTCTTCTTCTCGAAGGCGGTGTCGAACTGGATGACGACGTAATTTCCGTCGGGCGCACCCGGTAGTGACGTTTTGCGCTCGGCGGATTTGACCACTCTCGAGACAAGACCGCCGAGTGGTTCGCGAACGGCGTCCACCGCCGTTTTCCAGCTGTCGCGGGTCACCGCGCGCGTAAAGGTCGACGCAGCCCCGTCCCAGCTCTCGCCAACCTTTCCATGATCAATCAGCGCAAGCCAGGACTCCGCCGCGCTCAACGCGGCCTTCTGGCTTGCGTCAAGTGACGGCGCCAGCGACGCGACGGGTGGGGTCGTGGCCGCACATCCAATCGGCAACAGCGCCACGACAATCAGACAAGCCCGACGTGTTTGATTCTTGTTCACGGTCATCCCCCGCTGTTTTCTCGTCAACTCTATTTCGACGTCGCATGAGCCGCAAGGCCGTCAAAAACTGCTGAGCGCGACCTCGAAGAACCGCAAACTAACTTTTGTAGTATGCTTGAGCGAATGGCGAAGCTGGCAAAAATGGCCGCTCTTGGAAGACGCGGCGGTCTTCTGGGCGGGCCGGCGCGGGCACGTTCTCTTGGTTCTCGGCGCCGGAAGGCTATCGCCACAAAGGCCGCGGTTTCACGTTGGGCAAAGCCGGTTCTGGTCATGGACAGGCTTCCTCGCGGGCGCGGGGAGCTTCTTTCACTCGTAGCCAACTACGGTGCGAGCGTGGCGAAGGGAAGGATAGTCAGCGGCCTTGAGCGTGTTGTGCTTCAGGCTGTCAAGGCATCACGGCGGGACATGGCACTGGCCCGAATGGTTCCTGTTTTCCTGTGGCGCGTACGCGACGACCTCGATCTTGTAGCGTTGGTCACCCGCGCGCGCAAAGTAAAGTGTGCTGCCACGCTCGGTTACTTCCTCGAGCTAGCCGGTCACCTGGGCGCGTTCACCGGTTTTGATGATGCAGTTCGGCAGCTGAGGATCGACGCCCGTCCTG
>DASRQT010000169.1:0-22031 GCA_035696485.1 Polyangia bacterium
GGTGAACCGGTGGGTTGCCCACCTGCGCGCCGATCGGGTGCCGCGCGCGCTTCCGGTGTTCTTCAGCCCGCGCGTGCTCGCCGCCGGCACCGGCGAGGTCCCGTCACCGCCGGTCATCGCCTGTATGCTGGATGCCAAGCGCTTCTACCTGCAGCACCGGGACGCCCGCCGCATCTACGTGGGCATGGCCAACCCCGAGTTGCCGCTGGCGGTGCTGGGCCCGCTCGGCTTCAGCACGCCGGGGCCGCTGGCCGCCGGGGCGGGCGGCGTGGCCATGGGGACCATGATGCTCGACTTCGGCCCCGACGGCGTGCTGGGGTGGCTGGCGGGGCTGGTGGACGCGCAGTTCGGCGCCGCACCCGTCTTCGACGCCGAGGCCCGCGCCTTCCACACGGCGGCGGGCACCGTTCCGCTCACCAGGCTGGAGTTCGGAGTGATGCGCTACCTCGACGCCCGGCTGGGCCAGGTGGTGACCCGGGACGAGCTGCTGCAGAACGTGTGGGATCAGAGTTTCGGCGGCAGCAACGTGGTCGACGCCGTGTTGAAGAGCCTGCGCAAGAAACTCGGCCCGCAGGGCACCGCCCTCGAGACCATCATCGGCCACGGCTACCGCTTCAACGGATTCGGCGCGGGCGGCCCCGGCGCCTGAGCGCCAGCAGCAGGCCGGCCAGCGCCCTTGCGCTCTGCCAATAGCAGAGCCGCCCGAGAGAACATTCCAAGGAGTCGCCGAACCCTGGTGAGTTTCCGCACGTCCGACGTCCTCCACCCGTCGATGCGCGTAGTGAAGCATTGGTATTGCGGAGACGGGTCAACAACAGACCCGGCGGATGCGCAAGGCCGACGCTCGCGAGGACGTCTAGCCGCCGCGTGGCATTCGAGAGATCGTCTAGATTGCCAGCCCTGAGGATTACCTCCTCGTCCCGAGCAATAGTAACGTGCTGATGCCATGGTCGAGGGCGACGACAACGAATCGGAAATCGAAGGCGTCTAGAAAGCTCGCAGAGGAGCAGGCCGGCATGCCCTCGGGGCCGGCGCGCCGCGGCCACCGGCCATGATGGTGTTCGGGTCTCCCACGCAGGGACCTGGCTCGCCGATCGACGATCTGATCGGTCCGCGCTCCGGTAAGGTCGGTGGGCCCGGGAGCGCCGAACGACGAACGTCTGCACTTTTCTGGGCAGTTTCAGCGGCGCACGGGGACTATGGGAGACAAAGGGAGTCGCGACATGCCTATTGCCCATGGAATCGCTCGCATGTGTTCCCCCGCGCGGGCCGCCGTCGTCGCCGGTATGCTCTGGTTGGCCGCCTGCGATCGGGCGCCTTTCGAGGTGCCGGTTGACCCGACGATGCCCGGTCCGGTCATGCCGGGTGATGCCGATGGCGGAACGACAACGCCGATCGCTCAACCGGAGCAGGCGCTGCTCGCGCTGGCCGCCGGGCGTACCTTTTCCTGCGCGCGCAACCGGACGGTCCTGGGGTGCTGGGGCAACGTCTTGGTGCAGCGGGCGCTCGGGGTCGATGAAAACGCAACCGTCGGAAGCGCCAACGTTACGTTTGGTGGATTCTCACTCGTCCCGTCACAACCGGCGACGGATCTGTCGGCCGATGGCGACCGGCTGTGCCTGGTTCAGGAAGGGCGGATCGTCTGCATCGTTCAAGACGATCCCGCGTTTACGACCGATGAGATCTGTCGCGTCACCTCCGCATGCGGCTACGGCCTGCGCAACGTGGCGGGCTTGCCCGAGCCGGCGCGGTCGGTCGGTGTTTCGCAGGACCACGCCTGCTTCGTCGGGATCAGCGGCCATGTGTACTGCTGGGGCCGCAACGATGTCGGCCAGCTGGGCCACCCGCCTGGAACAGCCGGCGATCACCCGTGTGTGGGTGGAACCGGCGTGTGTGGTGGCGCCCCGGCGCTGGTCGAGGGCCTGCAGGACGTGGCCCAGGTGTCGGTAGGCTCACGCGACGGTCAAGGGGCAAGCTGCGCGGTGACTCAAGACCGACAGCTTCATTGCTGGGGATCCAACATCGCCGGGCAGCTCGGCATCGGCAGCAAGGACTCCATGCCCCATTTCCAGCCGGTCGCGATCCCTTCGGACTATCGTTCCGTCAGTGTCGGCCCGAATGGCGTCTGCGCGGTGCCGCTTTCGGGAGTCGTTGTGTGCTGGGGAGATGATCGCGCGGAGCTCAATTCTTCCGGTTTCACCCCGCGAACAATCGGCCGCTTCACCGAAATCGACAGGGGTAGCTGGACAGACCTGTCCAACATCGTGCAGGTCAGCCGCGGCGCCTTTCACACCTGCGCCGTCGACGGGGCTGGCCGGGTCTGGTGCTGGGGGCGCAACCCACATGGAGAGCTGGGCCGCGGGCGGGAAGGCATCTTCGACGGCGTTTGCACCGTCGAAGGCGCGCAGGTCCTTTGTTCCATCGGAGGGGCCAGCCGCGTCGAATCGATCAGCGGGGTAAAGGCGGTGGCCGTGGGGGCCGCGCACACCTGCGCCGCCAAGGGCGACGGTTCGCTGTGGTGCTGGGGCAGCAACACCGATGGGCAGGTGGGCATCCCCGTGAGGAACCCAGAGGACGCGCGCAACTACACCAGCGCCGTCACCGTGCGGGGAAGCTTAAAGTGATCGCCCGCGCGGGCGCGCTGCCCTGGCAGCAGCTGTTCGGCCTGCCGCTGTCGCGGTCGCCGTCGATTACGATGTTGAGCGCGCGGCACGGCAGCCGGCGGCTGGCGCCGGTGCTCGTCGCCAGGCCGACCAACGGCGCCCGGACCGATGACCCGGAGCCGGCGGAGGCTCCCGAGAGCGGACGCGCCTCGCCCCGGCAGGCGCGTGACCGGGCGATCGTTTGTGATCTGTTGGCCCGGCGGCACGGCGCGGTCGCCGCTGCCTGGCACCACTTCGTCCCGTTCGTCACCCGGGTGACCGGCCGGCTGGCCGGTCCGAACCGTGACGTCGACGATTTGACGCAGGAGGTGTTCGAGAGGTTCTTCCGCAGGATCGACGGCCTGCGCAGCCCCGACGCCGTGCGCGCTTTTCTTTACGGAATCGCGCTGCGGGTGGTGAAGCGGGACCTCCGCTACCGTTGGCTGCGACGCAACCTCAAGGTCTCGACCGACACCGAACGCGCCGTCGCAGTCACCCCGGATCCCGAGGCGCGCGAAGCGGCGCGCCGCCTGCTGGGGCATCTGCATTCGCTCAAACCCGAGCAACGATCGCTCATCGTCGCCCGCTACGTTGAGGGGATGGAGCTGCGCGCGGTCGCCTGCGCCCACGGGCTGTCCTTCAATACGATGCGGCGGCGGCTGGAGCACGCCTGGCAGCGGCTCGAACACCGGCTCGATGAAGATGATCTGCTGGTTGACTATGTGCGCGAGCGCCGCGCGGGGGAGGAACCGCGATGACTGGGGATTCCCGATCCGCAGAGGCCTCGCGTTTTCGCGTGGGTGAGCTGCTCGGCGCACCGGACGAAGTATTTCGGCCCCTGACCTCCGAAAGGGAGGCCGCGTTCGAGCGCGCGCTCGGAAGGTCGCGGGAGTCCTTGCTGCCGCGGCTGGCCCTGGGGACCCTGGCTATTTGTGCTGCGGTGCTGGTGGGCTGGTGGGCCATCCGCGGAGCCGACAAACCAGCGCTGCCATTCACGGCGTCCACTTCACTCGGCAGCGACGATGATCCGCACCTGCCGGAACGCAACTTCACGGCCGACGGCGCCCGCGAGGGGACGTTGCAGTTCGCCGACGGCAGTGTGGTGACCTTGACGCCGGGTGCTCGTGCCCGCGTGCTGGCGCAAGGCAAGGATCCGCAGCGATCCCAGGTCATGGTGACAGATGGACGCGTGCGCTTCGCCGTGCGGCACGGCAGCCAGACGCACTGGCAAGTCAGCGCCGGCCCATTCCGCGTGCACGTCACCGGCACATCGTTCACTGTGAGTTGGTCCCCGCGGGGAGCTCGATTCCTGCTGGTCCTGACGGAAGGGTCCGTGCGGGTCGAAGGGGCCGGGGCGGGAGCGGGCCTGCCGCTGCGGGCAGGACAGACGCTGACCGCCGATGTCCAGACCGGCGAGATTCACGTCGCCCGCAACGATGAGCAACCCGAAACCACGGCGCCCGCCGCGGAGACCGCGCCGGCGCAGCCGGCACCGCCGCCGCAACTGGCGCAGCCGGCACCGCCGCCGCCCGCGCGACGGCTGCCGACACAGATCGACGAAACGGCAGCCAGGTCGGTCGAGCTATCCCTGCTGCTGGCGTCTCCGCCCTTGACCACGACTCCAGGCCCGCACCAGGAGGAGCCGGATCCCGCTGCGACGTGGGCCGCGCTGCTCACCGCGGGGGACTATCGCGCCATCATCGCCGCTGCCGAAACGATGGGCATCGACCGTTGCCTGCGCCGGTGTTCCGCCGCTGCCCAGATGTCGCTCGCCGACGCCGCTCGCTACCGTGGCCGGCGCGAGCTCGCGCGCCAGCTGTTACACACCCTCGTCGCAGGCCCGTTGCAGGCGGCCGAAATCGCGCGGGCGCAGTACCTGCTTGGCCAGCTCGCCGAGAGCGAAGGCGCGCACCGGACGGCCATCGAGGCCTATCGCCGCTGCGAGGCCGCGGACCGTCATGGTCCCTACGGCGCCCTGGCCCTCGGCCGCACCGTGAACTTGCTGGCGACGCTGCGAGACGCGCCGGCGGCGCGGCAGGCGGCGGCCCGCTATCTCCAGCGCTTTGCCGGCGGACCCTTCGCCGAACAGGCGCAGCGGCTGATCGACGGGCGGCCATGAGACCGGGCGGATTCGTCTTCGTCCTCGCCGTTCTGCTGGTCGCACCGGCAGCCTCCGCGGCCGAGCGTGTACCGTCGACGATCGGGCTCCTTCAGTCTGACGGCGCCGTCGAGACAGCGGTGGCCCTCCGCCTGCGGGCCGAGCTGGAGGCCCGCGCCTACTTCGTCAGTCCTCTCTCATGTCCGCCCGAGACGTCGATCGCTCCCGCCAGCGCCGCCGATCACGCCCGGCGCTGGACAACCTGCCTGGCCGGGATGAGCGGCCCCGACGCGCACGTCGTTGTTGAAACCGAGCCCTCGAGCGCCGTCGTTGCGTGGATTCACGCTCGCGGTCGATCGGCAGGACCACTTCGTCTCGACGACGCTGGGGCCTCTCAACCGGCAACGCTCGGCCGTTTCGTCTTCGAGGTTGTGGCCTGGGTCGACGCGCTCCTGCCCCCGCGACCGTCGCCCCCCTCGCCGTCTCCGCCGGCGGTCGCCACGGTCTCCGGGGTGACGTCACCCGAAACAACCGCGTCTGGCAACGGGGGCGGGGCCTGGAGCCTTGGCCTCGCGGCGGTGCTGCACCAGAGCCTCAACGGTCTTGGGAGTCGCTACGGCCCCGAGCTCTCGTTCGGATGGGACTGGCCCGTGCCGCGGGTCTTCGATCGCGCCGGCTTCCGTCTCGGAGCGTGGACCTCGCGCTGGGGCACCGACATCGACGCGTCCGGCATCGAGGTGCGGCGCGCGCCTGTGATCGGCCTCGTGCAGCTCACCGCCGCGTCGCTGCGCGGGCGATGGCGTTTCGAAGGTCATCTGGGCGCCGGCGCGGAGTGGCTGTCCCTGGACGCCCGGGCAGCCGCAGGCGACGGCGGCGCGGCTCTCACGGAAGGAACGCGTTTCGGTTTCCTCGCACAAGGCGGTATCGCAGCCCTGCGCGCCCTCAGCTCCCCGGCCGCGTCCCAGCAACTTCTCCTCGGCCTCGAGCTGCGCGTCGTCTCCATGCTGCCGCGGCAGGTCGTTGTCATCGGCGACCGGCGATTTGGCGACAGCGCCCTCCCTTCCCTCGCGGCCGGTGCGACCCTACGATGGGGGCCCGCGAGCAAATGACTCCGGGGTTCTCGATCGCACGGTCTCATGTCGCCCGCGCGTTGTGCCTGTGCCTGGCGACGGGCTGTCTCCCGGCCGGCGATCCGCCCGCCGGCCGGCAGCTGGTGAAGGGGCGCAGCGAAGACTTCGTGCGCTTCGTGGACGGCGCGGTCGGACAGCCGGCGCGTATTCTGCTGTCCCGGCAGCAGCCCGCCGAGAATCCGATGGGGTTCAGCAGCCTCGCGCTCTCCACGGTTGACGATCCGCCCCCCGGCGCCGAGATAACCCCGCCGAGGGCCCTGCTGGATCGCGTCTCCCCCAACGCCCTCGGCGGCTGCGGCAGCGCGCAGTGCGGCGTGCCGGTCGACAGCGTGGGGCGGCTGTACCTGACGCGCTCGACGTACACTCAGTCGACGAGTCAGCCGGGCTTCACCCAGCAGCACGACGAGCTCTTTCGCGTTGATCCCGAGACCGGCACGCAGGTCAGCCTCGGCGGGGAGAGCCGCCTGCAGCTCTCGGCAGACCGGACCCGCACCGCCGTGGCGAAGGGGGGCGACCAGCTGCCGCTGCACTGGATTGTCAGCGAGCCAGGCGGCGAGGAGACCATGGTCCTCAGCCTCAACAACGAACGGTTCGTGGGCAACGACTTCTATTTCAGAACCCCGGAGGCCGAGCTGCGGCGCCTGCGGCCGGGCGGCGAGAGCGAGGTGTTGACCGGCGACGTCGGAGGCTTCGAGATCCGGGACAGCGAGCGCGGGCCGGTGGTGATCCTTGCGCGCTCCGGCAGTCCTCCACCCTCCTGGGCGCTCTTTGATCCCGTCGGGTTGGTCGCCACGGCGCTACCTCCTGCCACGGCTTCGGCGCGACAGCTCGTGCTGTCGCCCAGCGGGCGATACATTTTTTCGGTGGGGGGGGCGGACCGGGCCAGTCGTCCGCCGCTGACCCTGTTCGATCGGGACACCGGCGAGGAGCTGCAGGACGTCTCGCCCGAGCCGATCTTGGGTTTCGAGCCGATCTGGCGTCCAGGCCACGAGGAGCTCTGGTTGCTGATGGCGAACGACGTGTGGGGGTGGAAGCCCGGCGGTCGCCTGATGAAGGTGGTGGACACCGCGGTGACGATTATCTTGAGCGATCGGTCCCTGTTCACGGGTGACGGACGCTTCTGGTACTCAATGCAGCCCGGGGTCGGCGACAAGGTTCAAATCTTCCTGCGGTCGGCGGACGACCCCGGATACGAACCCCTGCTGCTCAATCCGAAGGGGACCGGCCTCGCCAGCGTCCAGTCGCTGGCTGACGGCCGCCTCGTGGTGGAGGCCTGGATCAGCGATCAAAAACGAAACGACATCTATTTGGTTGACCCCGTCGCGCGCACGGCGCGGGCTCTGGCCAGCACTGGCAACGTCGTGGCGATCGGGCGCGAGCGTGTTCTGGCGCTGCTGCACTGGGTGACGGGCGGTTCCGGCGACCTCACGATGATCGACCTGCCGACCGGCGCCCACACGCGGCTGGCCGAAAACGTTTATTCGGTAGCGGTCGACGGTTCGGCGTCGGGTGACCTGCTGGCGCCGGGAACCCGCGTCGGCTACCTGGTGCGCAACCGCATAGCCTCGCCCTTCGATGGGCTCTGGGTCACCGCGTTGCCATGATGACGCCGGCCCTGGCCGTCGCGGCACTGCTGACGGCTGTCCCCGACGGCGGCGCGGCTGATGCCGTGGATGCGGTCGCCCAGACGCTCAGCGCCGACGGCGGTTCGGGCTTCGAGGTCGGCGCGCCGCCGCTATCGAGCGCGGCGCCGGCGAGCCCACGCGCGCTTCTCGAAGGGCGGGTCTTCGCGCGTGGCTCGCGCAAGCCGATCGCGGCCGCGATCCTGACCGTCGACACCAGCTACGCGGGCGACACAGATTCTGAGGGGCGGTTCAAGCTGGAGTCGCCGTGCGGGGACCACCACCTGAACGTGCAGGCTCCCGGCTTCGAGCCGCTGACGGTTCAGCGCGACCCGTGCGCCGATGTTTCCCCGATCGTTGTCCGCCTGGCGCCTCGTCCGGGCGCCGAAACGTACGAGACGATCGTGCGAACACGCACCAGCCGGCAGGCCGTCAAGCTGGAGGGCGAGGAGCTGCTCCGCACACCGGGGACCCTGGGCGATCCCTTCCGTGCCATCGAGTCGCTGCCCGGCGTGACCGCCGTGGCCTGGCCGGCGCCGATCTACGCCGTCCGCGGCGCCAACCCCGGCAACACCGGGTTCTTCCTCGACGAGCTGCGCGTCCCGGGGTTGTTTCACTTCGCGCTGGGACCGTCGGTCATCCACCCGTACTTCTTCCAGGACCTGGACTTCTTCCCCGGTGGATACCCGGCGCGATATGGGCGCTACGTGGCCGGCATCGTCGCGGCCCGCACGCGCGAGGCGCCCGACGACGAGCTCCATGCCTCGGTCGACGTGCGCCTGTTCGATGCCGGCGCGATGGTGACGTCGCCGCTGCCGGGGCGCGGATCGGTGGCCGCCGCGGCCCGCTATTCATACACCGGGGCGGTGATCGGCCAGCTGAGCGATGGCGACCTCCGGCTGTCTTATTGGGACTATCAGCTGCGCGCGGACCGTGTCTGGGGGCCGGTGCGCCTCACCTTGCTGGCGTTCGGGTCGAGCGATCGCCTGTCGCCGAGCGATCGGCGCGACCTGGCGCTGCGTTTTCACCGGGTCAAGGCGCGCGCCGACGTGGCGCTGGCGGGCGGCGTCCTCACTGCCAGCCTGGGCGTCGGCAGCGATCGGAGCGAATCGCCCATCGCGTCTTCGCTGCCGGTGACCATCGCTGCCGTCTCAGCCTTTCCACGCCTGGGTTTTTCACGTCCGACCGAGCACGTCGACTTCGAGGTGGGCCTTGACGGCGAGCTACAGCGGTTCGACGCCGCCACCAACCTCGAACGTCTCGGCGCGCTGGACCTGGCGCGGGCCCGGACGGTGCGCCTCCTGGCGGGATACGCCTCGGCCGTCGTGAAGGCGGGGGACCGCCTGCTGGTGACGCCGGAGGTGCGGGTCGACAGCTACGACATCGGTGGCACCAGCGCCGTCGACGTCGGCCCGCGCCTCAGCGGCCGCCTCGCCCTGGACGCCCAGACCTGGGTCCGAGTCATGGGCGGCAGGTTCACGCAGCTCCCCAGCCTGCCGCTGCAAGTGCCCGGCGCGGAGAACTTCGGCCTGGCCCTCTACGGGCTGCAGACCTCCTGGCAGGGTTCGCTCGCCGTGGGTACCGCGCATCTGTGGGGCCTCGAGACCAGCGTGACCGGTTACGTGCAGCGCTATGTGCTGACCGACGTCCGCGACCCTGTCATCTCGCGTAACTTCGATCCGTTCGCCGAGGACTACCTGGTGCGGCGGGACGCGCTGTCGTACGGCATGGAGCTGATGGTGCGGCGGGCGCCGTCCCAGCGGCTGCACGGCTGGCTTTCATACACGATCTCCAGCAACCAGCGAGCGCTGGGCGCCGGTGTCATCGGACCGTCGGACTGGGACCAGCGGCACGTGGCGAACCTGGTCATGGGTTACCGGCTGGGCCGTTACACCCTCGGGGGGCGGGCGCACGTCAACACCGGTCGGCCCGTCCTGGTGAGCAGCGCCCAGGGACAGCAGTTCGTGCGCCTGCCGACGTTCTATCAAGTCGATCTGCGCTGCGACCGCCGCTTCTACTTCGACAAGTTCGTGCTCGACGCCTACGTCGAGCTGGTGAACGCCACCTTGAGCCGCCAGGTCATCGGCCTGTCGCAGTTAGCCACGGAGGCGGAGCCCAGGCCGGACGACTTTCGCATCGTGCTGCCGTCGATCGGCGTGCACGCCGAGTTCTGAAGGGGCAAAGGTGCCTCCGGGCCCTCAACGCGCCGGCCGCCTCCCAGCAACTTCTCCTCGGCCTCGAGCTACGCGTCGTCTCCATGCGGCCGCGGCAGGTTGTTGTCATCGGCGACCGGCGATTTGGCGGCAGCGCCGTCCCTTCCTGCGCGGCTTCTCCCGCCGGGCATGATCGCAGCTGCCGGGAAAGCTGCGGCCCGGCCGCGCCCTAGTTGATTGGCTCGACGACATCGCCCACGTGCAGCACCCCGGGTTGGATGACTTCACAGTTCAGGGCCAGCGCGCCGTCGAACCGGCGGTGAATCGACCTCAGCACCTCGACGTCCTGATCGGCGGTGTCGGGATCAAACGTGGTCATGATGCAGCGCTGGCGAAGATCGACCGCGCGGATCAGCGTCTGGCCGATGCGCAGCGTCCGCCCTTCCCATTCGCGCTCGGCCAGACCGGACACGCCGCCGATCACCAGGTTTGGCCGCAGCCGCCGGCCGTCGTACCCAAACGCCGCGATCGCACCGTCGGTGGCCACCAGCAACGGCAGGACATCGAATCGCGCCGACCCGTCGCCGTCCCCAACCAGGCGCGCCCCCGGCCCCGCTGCCTTTTCCACGTCGGCCGCGACCTCGTCTGACGACCAGCGTCGACCATCGACCAGCGCAGCGCCGTCCGATCCCAGGCGACCGCGGTGCAGCAGCAACCGCGGCCGCGAGCGCGACGTCACCAGCCGACCGCGCCCGTCTTCGACATGGACCAATCGATCGCCCGCGATGCCGTCGGCGGCGAGCTGGGCGGTCTGCAGCGCCTCGCCCCCCATCGACTTCACCGGATAACGCCAGAGCTGCGCCAGCCACATCCCCGGCGACGCCACGCGCGCCGTCATGGCGCATGAGATGCCGCGCGCGGCGCGCCGTTACACGCGGCACGCCGGGCGCCCCGTGCAAAGGCATCTTCTGGCCCCCTGACGACGACTTACGCCAGCGCGTGGGCAAGAGTGGCCAGGCGCCTGAGGCCCGCTTCGATCTTCGGGCTCGAGGGGTGCCCGCAGCCGATGCGGAGGCAGTTGCGAAACCGTTTGGTGGTCGTAAACATGGGGCCGGGCGCGACGCTGATGCGTTCGTCACGCGCGCGACGGAACAGCTCCAGCGCGTCGATGGCGGCCGGGAGCTCGACCCACAACACGAAGCCGCCGGCCGGCCGCGTGATCTTGGTTCCCTCGGGAAAGTACCGGGCGATGGTCCGCGACGTCTGTTGAACCTGACGGCCGAATCCGGCGCGCAACCGGCGCAGGTGATGATCGTAGCCGCCGTCAGCCAGGAACTCGGCGATGGCGGCCTGGGGCAGCTCGGGGGTCGCGACCGAGCTGATGAACTTCAGCATCGCGACCTGCTGAAACAGGCGGCCCGGCGCGATCCACCCGACGCGAAAGCCCGGAGCCAGCGTCTTTGTGAACGACGAGCACAGGATGACGCGATCACTGCGATCCCAGGCCTTGGCGACGCGTGGACGGGACGCGCCGAAGTGGATGTCGCCGTAGATGTCGTCCTCGATGAGGGCGATGTCGCGCGCCTCGCACAGCTGCACCAGACGTGCCTTGTTCTCGTCCGGCATCAAGGTACCGAGGGGGTTCTGGAAGTTGGGGATGACGATCACCGCCTTGACCACGCCCGGCCGTTGCGTGGCGAGATCGAGCGCGTCGATCGACAGCCCGTCGCGCGGGTGGGTGGGGATCTCCAGGGCCTTCATCCCGAGGCTTTCGATGATCTGAAGCAACGTGAAGTAGGTCGGCGACTCGAGGGCGATGGTGTCGCCCGGTTTGGCGACGGCGCGCAGGGCCAGGTTCAGCGCCTCGATGCAGCCGTTGGTCACGATGATCTCCTGCTGGCTGAGGCGACAGCCAAAGTCGACCGACCGGCGCGCGATCATCGTCCGCAGCTTTTCGTAACCGGGGGACATCGGGTACGCCGCCATGAGGTGGTGCTTGCGGCGCCCCTCGGTGTGCGCCAGGCGCAGGAGCTTTTCGCCGGGAAACATCTCCGGCGAGGGGCAGGCCGACCCCAGCGGAACGACGCCGCTGATTCTGCCGGCCTCGAGCACCTCCATGACCAACTGGTTCACCCCGACAAAACGCGCGGTGGCCGGCGGCTTCGACGTCGCCGGTTCGGCCAGCGCCGTCGGCCGGCTGAGGACGAAGTACCCGGACTTGGGGCGCGCCTCGATGAGCCGCTGGTTCTCGAGGTGCCGGTACGCCTGCACCGCGGTCGCGATGCTGACCCGCTGCTGGATCGAAACCCGCCGCACCGACGGCAACCGGTCGCCGACCTTCAGCGAACCGACGTTGATGGCCTCCGCGAAACGCGAGGCAACGGATTCATAGAGGTGAGTCGCTCCGCCGCTCATGACACCAGTCTCCCGCGCCCGGCCGCGGCTGCACAGGCACAGTACCGCGCGCCAGCGACCATTACAGATCGGTCCAGATCTGAACTGTACCGATCCACTTTATGCTGGGCTATATCTGTAACGTACCGGCGGCCGTTCGTATAGTCGGGGCATGCGCATCGACGGGATAGCGGCCACGGTCAGCCTGGAGCGCGAGCGTTCGCTGCGGGTCGCGCGCGGCGCCGAGGTGCAGGTGACCTGCGCGTCCGGGGTTTTGTGGGTGACGTGCGAGGGGGACCTGCGCGACGTGATCCTGACCGCGGGGCAGTCGTTCACGATCAAGCATCGCGGGGTCACGCTGGTGACCGCGCTGAAGGCGGCGACGGTCTGGGTGCGCGACGGACGCGCCGGGGACGGGGCGCCGTCAGTCGCGCGAATAGAGGCGTGACTCGCAGGAGCTCAGGCCCAGGGTACGCTCAGTCAAGCTATAGAGACCCCCGACGCCCCATTTCCAAAAGGACACTGATCCCCACGAACGGGGAAATGGGGCGGCGGGCGGGCGATCGGCGTTTGAGACGCGGTTGGGGGATAGTCGATGGAAGTCTCAGACACCGTTGGGGATCGATTCGCAGACGCCGTAGCAGACCGCCAGGCAAGCGGCCTCACCGCAGCCGTGGCAATCCCCGCGGGCGGTCGAGCATTGCTGGCTGGGCTCGCAGTCGTGATTGGTCACGCAGCGAGCGGGCTGGGGAGTGGGCTTGGCGACGCACGTTGGCAAGCAGATGGTGTTACAGATTCCGGTGGAGGAGCCGCAGTTCGGGTTGTGGCCGCATACGCCCGGCACGTTGGCGCAGATCATCTCGGCCGGACAGTCGCTGTTGCTGGCGCAGGCTGCCGGTTCCGGAACGACCTCGCAGATCGCGGTGGGCAGTTGCGTGTCGACGACGACGCACTGCCGGCCTGGGCCGCAAAAGATCGCGGCGCACGGGCTGGTGTGCTGGCCGCACGACGGTTTGTCGTGACCGTTTTCGCCCTGGATGGGACCGGCGGTGTGGTCGAGGTCTTCCGGCGCCTCGCAGCCCTCGAGACCGACGGTGGTCAGGACCAGGGCGGCGATGATGCCAAGCGCGGAGGCGGAACAAGCGAGGGGACGTTGGTGCGTGCGGCTCATGGGAACCTCATTTCCGGGGGACAGGCCAGGTTTTGATTCGTCGAGGCGGGGACTGCTTCCATCTCGACGATCGACGGAATCAGCAAGCAGCGGGCCATGTCCCGAATTCCATCGTCCGCGCGCGCGAAAAGCGTCCGCCGCGCGCCCGATCTCCGACGACAACAGCGGATCGTCCTCAACAAACTGAGGAACCAGCGCGGGGAGCGAATTCACGCAATCCGGACTATCAGACTGACAGGTGCGATGCGGCGCGGCTGGTGCCAAGCCCCCGTCTTGGACTCACTACCCACCCCGAGCCTAGTAATTCCCCAGCCAACTTCCAAAAACTAATGCCGCGCCCCCCGGTGTCGGCCGCATCTGGTTACGGCGGGGGCGGGCAGCCGATCCGCTTGGTGTCGATCCCGACGTCGTCCATCCACATGTCGATCGGGATCGGCGACGGCTGGGCGTTGTACCAGCCAAGGGACAGCTTCGTGAACGGTGGCGCGCGCCAGTTGTTCGCTCCCGCCCCTTGTATGCAGCCGTCACCCTTTTGCGGCACCGCCAGTTCGGCGATCTCCTCGCCGTTCAGCCAGTAGTGCATCTCGTTCTTGGTGCCGTCGTACAGCCATTCGATGCAGTTCCATTTCGCGAGCGGCAACCGGGTCTGGGAATTTTTCCAGCAGTCGGCGGACGGCGTCCAGTAGTTGGCAAACAGGTTGCCGACGCCGGGGACCGGTCCGCCGCCATAGTTGTACTGGCCGTCGGTCATCGTCCCGGGGAAGAAGCCCTGGGCGCGGATGTTGTCCCAATGCACGTCGCGGGCCGGCGTCGCCATCACCCACATCATCATGCGCCCATAGAACGTGTTGTTGGGCAGCGCGGAGAGCGGGCGCGTGATGAAGGAGTTGATGTGATCCCTGTTCGCCACCAGCGTGATGTGCACCGACTTCGTTCCGCTGTACGCGCGCGTGGTGTCGACCTGCAGCGTGCCGGTTCCGGCGGGACGGATGTCGACGGTCCACATCGAGGGTGGCCCCGCGGCGGCGTTGCCTTCGAAGTCGTCGCAGGCGATGGCGCCTGTGCAAGATCCGATGAGTCCCGTCGCGTCGGTCGAATCGCCGCGACCGTCGCCCATCTCGCCGTTTGCTCCTCCGCTTCCCGCACGGGCGTCATCGCCGACGGCCAGATCGGTCGCGTCTGGAGGCGGGATCGATGCGCCGCCGCCTCCACCTTGGTTCGACATTCCGGCGTCGGTGGTTCCCCCGGCTCCGCCGGCTGCGCCAGCACCACCGGTTCCAGTCGGCGGTGCCCCCGCCGGTTTCGCCGCGCTGCACCCGGCGATCACCAGGATGGCCCAGATGAATCTCATACAGCGTAGTACCGCGGCGATCCCGAAACGGGTCGCGATAGCTTGCCATTTTTTGATCTTTTCTGCCTGTCGGCCTTTGGACGGACGTCTATGTCCGCAGCGCCGTAAAGTAGGTCAAACTTTTTTGAGCCGAATTCAGTTGCCGCAAGCGGCGGCACCACCGGAAGCGGCAGCCGGTGGCGGCAGCGGTGGCGCGTCCGGCGCCGGCCGCGTTGATCCTAGAGGCAGAGGAACGTCACGCCGGTCGGGCGCGTGCCGGGCGGCATGACCGTGAGATCGAAGCTGTGCCCCATCGGCTGCGCGCGAAGATGATGTTCGATCCGGCGCATCGTTCGTGTGCGCGGCACACGCGCGGACCTCGACGCCTTCGTGATGGGGCGCCTGTGCGCGGAGGTCGAGGTGTTCAATCTGCAAGCCGCGACGCGCCTCCACGTCGGTGATCGCGAGGGGCTGGAGCGAATGGCCCGCTATCTCGCCCGCCCCCCGATCGCCACCGACCGACTCTCGCGGCTGGACGATGGACGCCTCGAATTGCGCCTCAAGCGCCCTTGGCGAGACGGGACGACGGCGTTCGTGTACACCCCGCACGAGCTGCTGGAGCGTTTGGTCGCGATCGTGCCTCGTCCGCGGGCCCATCTCACGCGTTACCTCGGTGTCTTCGCGTCTGCGTTCGCGGCTGGTAGCGTAACGTTCCCGACCACGTTCTGAGCACCTCGAGGTGGGTGGGTGCTGCGAAACACTTCAGCTCCCACCGCGTGCCGTCTTCCGACGGAGGCGCCCAAGACGGATTCCGGTGCCAGACGCGTTGCAGATCCTCAGGGGGTCGGGTAGCCGCGCCAGGCCCAGACCAGGGCATCGGCCAGGGTGGCGCTGCGGACGTTGCCTTGGCAGTGGCCGGCCCCCTGGCCGAACACGAACCGGTAGTGGTAGCCCTTCGCCTTCAACGCGGCGGCGGTGCGCTGGTTGGCCATCACCCAATTGTGGTGTCCGCTCTCGGGCGCCGTCGCCATGATGTCGTTGCTGTTCACGTTGGTGAAGATGCGCAACTCTTTGCGTGGGGTGTTGGCGATTAGCTGCATCCCGGAGTGGAACTCCCACGCGCCCAGCGGAAGGGCGACCTCTTCGGGAGCGTCGTCATCCTGCTGGTCGACGAAGGTTCCGGAGTAGGTGATGAGGCGGCGAAAAAGGTCGGGCCGGAACCAGCCCATGATCAGCGCCGCCGCCCCGCCGGAGCTGCAGCCCAGGGCGGCCTTGCCGTCGGGGTTGTCGGTGAACTTGAGGTTGGGATAAGCGGCCTTGACCTGAGGGTTGGCGATGACGGCCGGCAAGACCTCGGTCTGGATGAAGCGCGCGTAGCGATCGGACATGGTGTCGTATTCCAGCCCGCGCTCGCTGCCCTTGGCGTCGTTGCCGCCGTTCTGCACGGCTACCGCGACGAAGGCCGGCAGCTTCCGCTCCGGGTCGGTCGCGATGGTCAGGTTGTCGAGGGCGTTCTTGACCATGCCGATCTCACCGGGCCCGTCCTGGATGACCAGCACGGGCGCGGGCGTTCCGTCCTTGTATTGCGCGGGGACGTAGACGTCGATGGCGCGAGTGAAGGGATGCTGGTTTTGCGGATCCAAGGTCTTGTCCTCGCCCTTGAAGATCTGGCTGTCGGCAGAGTTCATGGTGAAGCGAAAGGTCTTGCCCTTGGGCGCGCCCTTGTCGGTCAGGTCGGGCTGGGTCGCGTAGTTCGGGCCGGCCATGAAGTCGCCGTCACCCATGGTGCCCGGATCGGCGGCCGGCGGGCCGCTATCGGGTTCCCTGGTGTCAGCCGGTCCGCCGCTGTCCGTGGTCGGCGCGTCGCCGGAGCCGCTGCCGCCGGAGCCGCTGCCGCCGCTGCCGGAGCCGCTGCCGCCGGTTGGGCTGGCGTCCACCGGCGCCGGCCCGCCCCCCGCGCCGCCGGTGCCGCCCGGGTTGGCCGGCGCGGGCTTTTCGCTTGAACAACCGGCGAGCGTCGCGCACGCGATCGCCCAGGACACTATGATCATCAAACTGCGAGAAGCCACCATGATGTCTCCCTTCCGGCCTGACAGGTGAGGGCCGTGCTCAAGCGAGCGTCGCTCTCTGTGAGCAGGTCACCTCGATCGGAGATCGTAAGCATCTGGCGCGCGGCCGGCCGAGCCGGATCGCCGCCAGGCCGACCAGCAGGCCCAGGCCGTCCAGCGTGAACGATGAACCGTCGCCCGCCACGGCGCAGCCACCGCCGGCGACCGACGCAGGCGGGGAGGAGCCGCCGCTGCCCGACCTGCCACCGCTGCCCCCCGTCGATCCGATACTGCCACCGCTGCCGGCGCTCCCACCGCTGCCGGCGGCGCCACCCGCGCCCCCCAGGAACCCGCCGCTGCCGGTGGCGCCGTCCGCGGCGCTGTCGGGCGCGCCGCCGTCAGGCGCGCCGCCGTCAGGCGCGCCCGGCACGGGGCTGGCGATCATGATGTCGGCCTGCGAATCAGCCTCGACGAAATTGTCGAAGAAGATGATGTCCATCAACGGCGAGCGGGTGCGGCGAAAGATCCCCGCCTGAAAGAACAGCGGGTTGCCGTCGGGCTTGGTGGCGGTGGTCTCGTCGACGACCTGCTGGCCGTCCAGCCAGAAGACGATGTGCCCAGCGGTGGGGCTGGTCGACCAGTGCACGTGAAACGCGACCTGGTGCCATTGCCCGACGGCGATATCCCCGGTGAACAGGTGCTTGCCCTCGCCCAGGTTGCCGGTGCCGAAGTTCATGGTGGTGCCCCCGCCCGGCTTGGCCAGCAGGTACCAGGTCATCATGTTCCGGAAGCTGCCCATGGTCTCCCAGAAGCACATGCTGATGCGCACGTTTGGATCGCTGTCGACGCGGAAATAGAACGACGTGTAGACGTCCTGGCCCTCGGCGGTGCGGGCGTTGTTGCGGTTGACTTGCACGCGCATCTGCTGGCCGAAAGAATAGTCGTCCTCGTGCATGGTGAACTTGCCGGCCACCATTCCCTGCTGCACCGGATCGGTGACGAACTCGATGTTCTGCCGCGCCCCCTTGGTGGTGTTGATGCCGCCCTCGAACTGGCTGAGGTTCCTGGTCTCGAAGTCGGCCTTCCAGGTCACGGTCGCTGACGCGGGCCCGGCGGCCAGAGACAGACCGGCGGCCACCAGCAGCAAGGCCGTTGTCCGAGAAACGGCAGACAGTTTCATCGCTGGCTCAGATCTCGGTGATCTTGCCGGTGCCGTTCTCACCGAACTTGGTCAGCGTGACGCCCATGTTCTTTGCCAGGAACATGAACAGGTCGGCGAAGTACTCGTTCTGCGTGTATTGGATGTGCTGGCCTGGCCTGATGGCGCCACCCAGGCCACCCCCCAAGAGCACCGGCATGTCGTCGTGATTGTGACGGTTGCCGTCCGAGATCTCGCTGGAGCAGAACACCGCGCTGTTATCCAGGACAGTGCTGGTGCCATCGATATCCGTGATGGCGTCCAGCTTTTGCAGTAGCTGCGTGAACTTCAAGACCTCCCAGGTGACGACCGTCCGGAACTTTGGCAGCCAGTCCGAGACCGAGTGGTGGGTAATCCCCAGGTGATAGTCGGTGAGCCCCATGGGCGCGTACCGCGAGCCCCCGGCCGTCATCATGAATGTGATGATCCGGGTCAGGTCGCAACGGAAGGCCAGCGCCATCACCTCCGTGAAAGCGTTGATCTGTGCGTCCAGGTCCGAGGCCGGCCTGCCGCTGGTGGTCAAGCCTGCGGGCTTGGCCGGCGACGCGCAGGCAGCCCCCCCGGCAACGCCGCCGGCGCCCATCCCGTTGATCTGACCCTCGACCTTGCGCACCGACGTCAGGTACTCGTCGAATCGCACTTGGTCCGCCTTGCTGAGGAAGCCGTTCAGGTTCTGAGCGTCCCTGAGCACCGCATCGAGGACGCTCTTCCGCATGGCCAGTCGCGCCTTGGCCGCGGCGATCGCCGCCGGATCGCTGGACATCCCTGCCCCCGCTCCCATGAACAGGCGGTTGAATGCGTTCTGGGCATCCGTCTCTTTGGTGATCGCTGTTCCGGTCTTGCCGAAAGAGATGTTTTGCACGAACCCGCAGGCGCCGGGGACCTGGGGCTCGCAGTTGGTGTCCAGCGGGCCCAGTTGCATGGAATGGATGGGCGCCTTGTTGGGTCCGGCCTGCAGGCTGTCGGCGATGACCTGATCGATCGACTGCTGAGAGATGGTCAGGGTGGCGGGCGTAAACTGTGTCCCGGTCAGGAAGGCACCGGTTCCATAAGTGTGATCCGGAACCTTGCCCACGTTGTTCAACCCGCTCAGCACCGACACCTTCTGCTTGATGGGCATGAGGGGGGCCAGCAGCAGGCTGGGCGGCCAGTTCATGCCGACGATTGTCGGCTTCCAGTCGCCAATCGACGGGATCCCGCAGGTGAAGTACCAGGCCAGAAAGCGCTTGGGCGGCGCCACGCCAGCGCGAGCCGTGCGGGGAGCCAGGGATTCGAGGAAAGGCAACGCCACCAGCGTGCCCGTTCCACCCAGGAACGCGCGACGAGACAACCAGTGAACGCGATCGTGAATGCTCATGGGGCCTCCGGAGTACGACGACGGAACGCATCGCTCAGCACAACGCTGCGAAGAGCGTCTTGCAGGGTCATGTTCTTGCCACCCGCGCCCGTTACCATGGCGGCGATCAGCTTTTCGTCGTCGGGGGTCGTCATAAGGCGTCCGGTGGCGTTGGTGGCGAGATGGCGAATCACGCAGCTCGCAAGCTGTGGATCAGCGGCCAGGAGGCCCGACAGCTCCTTTGCGCCCTGGAACGTGCGGCCATCCGGGAGCACGCCGCTGCTGTCGATCGTCATTGCGCTTTCATCGCGGGTTCGGAATCGGCCGATGGCGTCGTAGTTCTCCAGCCCCAGTCCGATGGGATCCATGAGGTTGTGGCAGGCGCCGCAGCTCGGGTTCACACGGTGCTCGGCCAGGCGCTGGCGCTGCGAGATCATCCGCGTGTCATTCTGGGTCTTCGCGATCTGGGCGGCCGCTTCCGGGGGCGCCTCGGGCGGGCCAAGGCACAGCAGCTTCTCCAGCACCCAGCGACCGCGACGCACCGGAGCCGTGCGTGTCGCGGCCCCAGTGAGGGTCATGATCGACGCCTGGGTCAAGAGACCGGCGCGTGGCGACGCGGCCTTGGTCAGGTCGACTTCACCGCTGGCCCCTTTGATTCCGCACGACCTGGCAGCGCCGTCCACCGTGCAGTAGTCGTCGGCCAGCAGCGGCGTCACGGTTCCGAACGTGGCGGTGAGGAGGTCGGCGAGGGGACGATGGGGGTAGCCGGGATTGTCGCCCAGGCCGATGAACTTCGAGAAATAGTCGAGCGTCTCGGCGCGCATGTCGCGCACCAGCTCGGGGCTGAATCCGGGGAACAGCGCAGCGTCACGCTGGGTGTCGGCCAACTGCTCCAGCTCCAGCCACATGTCCGGAAAGCGCGTCAGGAAGCGCTGGAACTTCGGGACGTAGGCGGCGCTGGCGCCCGTTCCCTGCACCTGCATCCGTTGGAATTGCTGTTCCAGGACTTTCCGATCAAGCAAGTTGGCAGCCAGCAGTTCAGCGTCGGGGGAGGAGCTCCAGAGCAAATAACTGAGCCGTGACGCCACCGAGGTGGTGTCCAGTTGACCAGCCTTGTCGGCGAACTCGAACCGGTAGACAAAGCGGGGGCTGGTCAGGACACCTTGGAGCGCGGCTTTGAGACGATCCTCGGGCGTCTGGCCTGCGAGAGGGCCCGTCGTACTGACGAGATCGGTGTAAGTGGATATCCCGCTGCCCATGGCGCCCCACCTGTCCAAGGGACGGCGCCAGGCTCGCGTCGCGAAATCGCTCACGATGGTTTTGGCGCAGGTCTCGCCCGCGCCCGGGGCGCTGTAGTCACACCAGGTCTTCTTGATCCCCGCAGGATCGGAAGTGAACAGTTCGTCGATCAGCGCTTCCGTGATCCGCTGGTACGCGATGACGTGGATGTCCGAGGTCTGCAGCGCCGACGAAACCGTATCGAATCCGCCTTCGCGCCCGTCCGGCGGCAACTCGAAAGCTGGCAGTTTGCTCCCCAGCCAGTCGCGCACGGTGTTCTCGTACTCTGTTCTGGTGAGCCGCTTGAGCGGCACGGTTCCCGGCGCATACGTCCCGTCCGGGGGCATGGGTTGGTTGCCGCCGCTTCTGCCGCCGCTCGGTCCGCCGATGTCCTCCTTGCCGCCGACACCGACCTCGCCCGAGCATGCCCCGAACCCAACAGCCAGAAGCGTTGCCATCACTCTTCCGATTGGGGACATCACGATCCTCCCAGAAATGGTTTCGCGAAGAGTGTCCGGCGCAGGCGATTACGGGTAGCTCTCTTCAGTGAGACCAGACGCCGGGGTGACAAAATAGAAGGCAGCAAGAAAACAGCCGCGCGCGAGATTGGACCAGCGGGTTCGTCGGCTGACGATTAGCGAAGAAAAGTGAGCGCTGCGAAGCGATTCGATTCACTTATATGGATGCGGGGTGCATGAAGGGCGTCCCATTCGTTCCGGGGTGGAAGCCGTCGGCGATGGCGTTTCCCGATCAAAGCTGGGCCTGCGTGGAATGGCAGTTCGACAGCTCCAAGAACGAGATGCATCTGTGGTTCAACGGAACGCTGGTGGCCGACGCCGACATCATCGGCACGGGGACCCGCTGCGTGAACAGCGGCGATCTCGGCAAGCCGTGGACCGGCCCCGCCTACGACACCCTGGCGCTGGGCTGGGCGCAATATCAGCGTTCGAACGGCCCGCTCGAGATGTGGTTGGATGATCTCGCGGTCAGCACCCAGCGCCTCGGTTGCCCCAAACCTTGAACGGCAAGAATCGGCTGCGCCCCGAGTACGAAAGACTACCGGCGAACTCACATCGCGCATTGATCAGTTTCCTGCGCTGACCCGGTCTAGACTCCCGAGACCGATTGGCAGAAAGGCATGGCGCCATGCGGAAACTGATCTACGGCATGAACCTGACCCTGGACGGCTACATCGCCGCGCCGGGTGACGACCTCGGCTGGAGCGGGCCGAGCGACGAGCTGTTCCAGTGGTGGCTCGGCCAGGAGCTGGCGATCGACCTCTTCCTGTACGGGCGCAAGCTGTGGGAGACCATGAGTTCCTACTGGCCGACCCGCGACCAGCAGCCGGGCGCCACTCCGGCGCAGATCGAGTTCGCGCGGAACTGGCGGGATACGCCGAAGGTGGTGTTCTCCTCGACGATCGACAAGGTTGACTGCAACGCCCGCCTGGTCGCCGGTGACGCGGTCGCCGAGATCACCCGCCTCAAGGCCGAGGACGGTGGGCCGATGAGGGTCGGTGGCGCAACGCTCGCTGGGGCGGCCATGCGGGCCGGGCTGGTCGACGAGTACGAGATCGTCACCCATCCGGTGCTGGTGGGCGGCGGCACACCGTTCTTCACCGCGCTGGACAG
>DASRQT010000170.1:0-15695 GCA_035696485.1 Polyangia bacterium
GACTTAAAATCCGCTGCCGCGAAAGCGGCTTACGGGTTCAATCCCCGTCCCCGGCACCGCGAAAGTCGCTTGTTTGCTGCCACCCGTGGCGTTACCCTCCGCTCCCGGTGATCGGCCGCATCCACGAGCGCAAGGTGCGGACGATCTTGCTGGTGATGGCGCTGGCCGCCCTGGCGCCGATCGCGGTTGCTGGCGCGCAGGACGTTGGCGGTCAGGGCGCCATTGCTACCGGTGCGCCGGCAACGGCCCAGAGCGCCGTTCGTCCGCCGACCGCCGGCGTCTTGAACCCGGATATGTCCGTGATCGTCGACGGCACCTTCGGCTACTACGGCCGCCACGCCGGCGACTTCGGCGCCATCGGGATCCCCGTGTCCGGCGACGACCCGAGCAACGACAGGGAAGGCTTCACGCTCCAGGAGGTGGAGCTGGCGTTCCAGGCGCCCATCGACCCCTACCTCGAGGGCGCGGTTTTTCTCACGATACCAAACCTCGAGGGTATCGAGGTCGAGGAGGCCTACCTGCTGACGACCGCGTTGCCCGGCAATCTTCAGATCAAGGCGGGAACGTTCCGCTCACAGATCGGCCGTAACAACGGGCAGCATCTCCACCTGCAACATTTCACCAGGCGCCCGCTCATGACGCCTCTCCTGTTCGGCGCTGACGGCTTCCGCGCGCCCGGTCTACAAGTCTCGCTGCTGCTGCCGGCGCTGCCCTGGTTCGCCGCGTTGTATGCGGAGGCGTTCAGCGTCGGCGCGCCCGCACCGGGGACGATCTCGACCTTCGGCGGCGGCGGCCGCGGACCGGGGAGCCTGGCGTACACCGGCGTCCTTGAACAGTTCTGGCTGCCGTCGGGGGCCACGTCGGTCTTTCTGGGCCTGAACTTCGCGACCGCGATCGCCTCCGAGTGCGCGATGCCTCCCTGCGGTGACGGTCGGCGCGACTACCTCTATGGCGGCGATCTGTACCTGAAGTGGAGGCCGCCGACCGTTGTCGGCGAACTGGGCAGCGTCATGTGGAGCACGGAGTACTTCGCGCGCACAATTTCCCAGGGCGGACCGACGGAAGGGGCCCTTTACACGGAGCCCGTCGTTCAGGTGGCCAAGCGCTGGTACCTCGGCTCGCGCTTCGATCTGACGGGCATGCCGTCGGGCGCCAACGTCCCGCGCAGGTACGGCGTCGCGGGCTCGGTAACGTTCGCGCCGACCGAGTTCTCGCGCTTTCGCCTTTACGCCCAGGACCTCTGGGGACCCGACGTGCCCGGGGCATATGTCGGCTTCGTCCAGTTCGAGTTCTCCATAGGTGCTCACGGCGCCCATCCGTTCTGACGTCCTGACAGCACGGACTTTTATCCAATCATAACCGGTCGGTGTAAGGCCGACGTCAGCGGCAAGGTGTTAGTAAACAATGGGAATTGACTATTGTTCTCATGGACTTATCGCATTGTCGCCGCTAGCGTCTACCTCGTGATCGTCAACGCTTGTGAACACGCTCAGAAACGCTGAGCCACACATCGCCGGCGATTTCCGCGGAGGTTCGGCAATGCGATGCTTCGGTGTCACGGCAACGGTAACGCTGGCATTTATCGGTGCGGGCGCGGGTTGCGCGGGGGTCAAGTATTCGCCTGGTCAAAGCGACGGCGGCGGCGGCAAGGGCGGCAACGGCTCTGGCGGCACCTTGCCCGGCGGTGGATCCGGTGGCGTCGGCTCGCGGCCCGACGGCGGTGCCACATTTCCGCTGGCTGGCAAAATCAAATCCGACAGTCCCGACACCATCACGGTCAGCGGAAAACCGCTGCCGGTTCAGTTGACCGTGCAATTGAACGACGGGACGACGCCGCCGCGGATCACCTGGGCGGTCGACAACGTGGCGATCGGATCGGTGGGCGGCGACGGCGTCTTCACGCCCAACGGCACCGTCGGCGGCGTGGCCACGGTCACCGCCACTGTCGGAGCGGGCGTCGCCACCACGACGATTACCGTGGACGTCGACATCACCGACAATCCCAACACGCTCAATCCGATGGATACCGCGACCTTGAAGGCGGGAGGGCAGGGTGATCCGCAGTTCAAGTGGCTTTACCCGTACGACAAGACCGTGTTCCCGCGCGGGTTGACGCCGCCGACAATTCAGTTCGCCGGGACCGGCTCGCGCGCCACGCTGATGACGATCACCGCGCCGCACTTCCACTATCAGCAGTTCACCAACCTCAATGATCCACTGCAGGTGAAGATCCCGCCGGCCATCTGGAAAGGGTTAACCTTCACCGCGGGTCCGAAAGTTCCGGTCAATGTCACTGTCAACAAGCTGGCCGGCAACCTGGGCAGCGGGCCGGTGACGCAAACCTGGTTCATTGCTCCGGCCAGCATCAACGGCGTCATCTACTACAGCACCTATACCGGATCGATGCTGGCCATGGGTCAGGGCGGAATCATCCGCATCCCGGCCGGAAAAGACGCCGAGCTGGTGGTGTCCGCTGGCGGTGGCGTCGTGGGAGGGGTGAACAACGGCAACAAGTGCACCGCTTGCCATTCGGTCAGCGCCAACGGCAGCGTGCTGGCGGCCGGCAGCCAGAACGCCCCCAACGCGATGGGCGACTGGAACCCCGTCACCAGCCAGACCTACGACCTGACGCCGACAGGAGCGGCGACGGTGCGCACGCAATCAACAGACGGACAGCTGTTCTCGTTCGTGGGCCTGACGCCGGACGGCCGCATGGGTCTGGTCAGCGGGCTGGCCCCGAAACGGAACTGGCCCTTCCTTCCGCACGGGGTCTTTTCCACGCCGGGCACGCCGTCCAAGCTGGTCGACACCGCAACCGGCATGGATATCGTCTCGCCCTCGCTCGGCCAGCTGGTCCAGTACGCCAGCACGCCTGCCTTCTCTCCCGACGGCGCGCAGGTCGCCTTCATCAACAGCGACAAGCTGGGGGCGATGTGCACGGACAAGACCTGCACCGGGGCCTGCCTGCAGACCTGCCAGCGCGTGCTGTCGCTGATGGATTTCGACGGCAAGGCGTCGCCGCCCGCGTTCTCAAATCTGCGCGACCTGGTGGCCGGGGCCGGCGCCGGCGCGGCGGTCGCCTGGCCGACGTTCTTGCCGGACGGCAAGGGGGTCATCTTTCAGCAGGGCAATTCTCTCGATTCTGACGTCTTCGTCTGCGACTCCTGCCCGCTGACGCCGCAATTCGGTGATCTGCAGCTGGCGGAGACGCAGGACAAGACGGTCAAAAAACTGAACGCGGTCAATGGCCGTGACGCGAACGGCCAACTCTATCTGCCGTACGGTGAGATGATCGAGGGCCAGATGAACTACGAGGCCAGCGTCCTGCCGGTGGCGGTGGGTGGTTATTACTGGGTGCTGTTCACCAGCCGTCGCGCGTACGGCAACATGATCTCGCCGACCAGCGGCGATCCGGCGGGCAACGATCCCTTCGGCTCGCAGGCCAATCCCAGCGCGCGCAAGAAGATCTGGATCGCCGCCATCGACATCGACCACGCCGGCAAGCCCGATCCCAGCCATCCGGCGTTCTATTTGCCCGGGCAAGAGCTGCGTACCGCCAACATGCGGGCGTTCGCGGCGCTGGCTCCGTGCAAGCAGAACAATATGTCGTGCGAGACCGGCGCCGACTGCTGCGGCGGTTTCTGCCGCGAGACCTCGCGCACGCCCGACGGCATGCCGGTGTTGCAGTGCATACCGCCGCCGGCGAACACCTGCGCCAACACCAACGAGCTTTGCAAGATCGCCGCCGACTGCTGCAACCCGTTCGATCTGTGTATCAACAACCGCTGCGCGTACGTCATCCCCTGAGCGGATCCCCGAATCGACATCGACCGTCGATTTGCTGTCGCAGTTCGTCCTCAACGCGATCCGCAAAAAGGTGAAACGTTTAGGGGGCTTACCGTCACCGGACAAAGCCCGCAAGGCGTGAGCAGATGTGAACTGAACGCGTCAGGATTTTGACCAAAAGGTTGATCGATCTGCCCTAGTAGTTTCCACTAACTACTTAGAAGCACCGCATCGAATGTGTTGCTCAAGCTGGCTCACGGGAGGCAATGCTATGAGGAAACTAACATTGGTCCCCGCTCGTTCGTCTATCGTCGCGCTGCTTTTGGCCTTGGTGATCCCGGCTTGCGGGAGCAACGGCTCGCCAGGTCAGAACGGAACCGGCGGCAGCAGCGGAACAGGGGGCGCGAGCGGCACCGGCGGGACAGGGACCGGGGGGGCACAACCACCGGCTGACGCCGGGACTGGCGGCGCGGTGCCCGAGCCTGACGCATCCCCGGCCGACGTTCCTGCGATGGTGGACGTCCCCGGCACGAAGCCCGACGCCAGCCCCGACGTCGTCAGCAATCCGGACGGCCCCGTCGGGTTGAACCCGATGGTCTTGCAAATGATGCGCAGGGTGGCCGACTGGCAGCTGCAATCTGCGGGTGGGCAGAAGGATTGGATTCACGGCGCGTTTTGGGCGGGACTCATGGCGACGTACAACGCCACCAAGGACGAGAAATATATGACCGCCATGAAGAACTGGGCGGGTGCAGGCTGGGGCCTCGACGGCGGCTCCGGTGCCCGCGGTGACAGTCAATGTGCCGCGCAGTCGATGTTCGATGCCTACCTTGCTGACCCGACGCCGGCCAACATGGTGCGATTGATGGGCGCCAAACCGTCGTTCGACGGGCTGGTGGCCAACACGCCGTCGGGCCGTGGCGAGTGGTGGTGGGAAGACGCGCTGTTCATGGTGCCGCCGGGATTTGTGCGCCTGGGCGCCGCCACGGGCAACAAGCAGTACTTCGCCACCATGAACACCCTTTACTGGGACTCGTACGGGTTCCTGTCCGACCGGGCGTCCGGCCTGGTCTGGCGCGACCACCGGGGCAATGACAGGGTCATGTGGGCGCGTGGCAACGGCTGGGTGATTGCGGGCGCGGCGCGCGTTCTCGACTACCTGCCTATGGATGACCCCAAGCGCCCCGATTTCATCAATGTCATCAAAACCATGGCTGCCGCCCTGGCGAAAGTGCAGAACGCCGACGGCCTGTGGCGTTCCAATCTTTCGAACCCGGGCCAGTTCCCCAACCCCGAGACCAGCGGCACCGGCTTCTTCACGTTCGGCATTGCCTGGGGTGTCAACCATGGGATCCTGGACAAGGCGACCTACCAGCCGATCGCGCAGAAAGGCTGGGACGGCCTCTGCAGCCATGTCGCCGCCAATGGACAATTGGGCTACGTGCAGGCCGTGGGCGGCGGTCCTGGTCCCGCTTCCGCGGGCAGCTCGGCGCCCTACGGAACCGGTGCCTTCTTGCTGGCGGGCAGCGAAGTGGCGAAGCTGGTTCCCTGACTGACGGGAGCGTTGGTTGGCCAAGCCAGCCTGGGTTACCCTCCCGCTCCATGGGCCTCCTTGACGAGCCGGGGTTGGACCGGCTGGTAGCGGGCGGCTGCTCGCAGTGTGGGTCGCCCAGGCTGAACTTTCGCACCTACGTGGACGGGCTCTTACCCTTGCAGGGGGGCGAACCGGTGGGGCGCCTGACCTGGGTTTACGACGGCGAGAAGTTCGTGGACGGCGTGTACGAGGTGACGTGCGCCGACTGCGCGCAGACGCTGTTTTCGGCTGACGTTTGCCCGCGCTGTAACGCCGCGGGCGGGCTGCAGCGGGCGCTCGGCACCCCGAACCGCTGGCCGGTGCTGGCGAAATGCCCCGAATGCGAGGGCGAAGATGTCGGGTACGTCGCCTTTGTGCCGGCCCGTGTCGCCTACGAAGGTCGCCGGGCGGACAAGGCGCGCAACGTGACCGAGCTTCAGGACGACGGCTTTCACGGGTATCGCGTCACCTGCCGGGACTGCGGCGTCGTGGCGGAGCGGACCGACGCCTGCCCGCTGTGTGACGCCCCCGGCCCGCTGCGCCCGCGTCCGGGATAGCGAGCGGATTACAACTACTCTAGTGTCGCGGGCGGCCGTGCGGCTAAGATGCGCGGAGATGGCGATGATGCGGTTTCTTCGGGTGGCGCTGGGCGCACTGGTGGCCACGGCGACGGCGTGTTCGGGAGGAGGATCCGCGGCCCCCGACGACGGTGGCGGCGGCGTCAGCGGGAGCGATGCCGGCGGAGGCGCCGGCGGTTCCGAGGTCGCGGTGCTCGACGGCCCGGCCGATGTTCCGGCCGATTTCTCATCCGACGGCCGCCCGACCTGTCCAGCCGGCGGGGGCGGGCTGGCGCCCGTCGAGGCGGCGCTGCTGATTGACGACTTCAGCGGCTCCGGATTGCTCGAAGGCCGGCGCGTGATGCGCTCGGCATTCACAATCCACGAACAGTTCAGCGCGTCGGTGAACGCGCAATTTGACGTTCAACCCGGTATCGATCCGGTGTGCGGCGCCGCGGCGGCCGGGGCCGCGCACATCGCCGGAATGCCGGCCGACGCCGGGGCGACGTTCGCCATCATCTTCGGCAGCGGCGCCGGCACGCCGATGGCGGAATTTTATGACGCCAGCGCGACGAAGGGGATCACGTTTCGCGCCGCCGTCGGCGACGCACACGCCAGCCGCGTGTTCTCGGTGCGCATGGGCGTGGCCGGATCGACCTGGAGCTACACCAAGGACATCGAGGTCAAGGGGACCGCCTGGGAGTCGGTCAACCTAATCTGGGCCGAGCTGGAAAAGGCGCCCGCCGCGCCGACGTTCGACGCTTCGAAGCTGAATCAGCTGGTCTTGACGCTGACCAGCGGCGCCGACATCGACATCTTCCTCGACGACGTGGCGTTCATTCGGTAAGAACCGCGCGTGCCGGCCGCCGCGACCCGACCAGACGCAGGTCCTCAGGCGATCCTGTTCGATCTGGACGGGACGCTGGTCGACTCCGAACGCGCGAACGTGGAGTCGGTGGTGCTGGCGGTGCGCCGCCTGGGCGTCGAGCTGTCCGAGCAAGAACGCGCCTTCGTCATCGGGCATTCGTGGAACGAGATTCACGCCCTGATCGCGCGCAACCACCGCCTGGACGTCACCATGCCGCAGCTGATCAGCTGGGCGGTCGAGGAGAAGCGCGCGCTGCTGGCGATCAGCGGATACCAGGCGCTGCCGGGCGCTGTGGCGGCCGTGCACCGTCTGGCCATCCGATCCCGCATGGCGGTGGTCTCGGGGGCCAGCCGGGTCGAGGTCGCGGACGCGCTGGCCAGCCTGGGTGTGACCGCCGTCTTTCATCTGGTCCTGGGCGCGGAGGACTACGAAAACGGCAAACCGGCGCCCGATTCCTACCTGCTGGCCATGCGTCGCCTGGGCGTGACGCCCGCGCTCTGCATCGCCATCGAAGACGCGACGCCAGGGATCCTGGCAGCGCGGGCGGCCGGGGCGCGCGTCATCGCGGTTCGCGCGGGCAACTTCGCCGGCTATGACCTGACGCCCGCCGACGTGGTGGTTGATACCCTTGACGACATCACCGACCAGCTGTGCGATGGCTTGATCGGCTGATTTCTAGGGCCTCGGGCGCGATCTGGTAAAATTGCCGGGTGTTCGAGCAGCTTCCACCCGAGGTGACCATCTACGAGGTGGGACCTCGCGACGGGCTTCAGAACGAGTCGCGCATGATCGCGACCGACGACAAGGTTCGGTTCGTCAACGCCCTGTCGGAGACCGGGCTGCGCGCGATCGAGATCACCAGCTTCGTCAACCCCAAGTGGATCCCGCAGCTGGCAGATGGGGCGGAGGTCTCGCGCCTCATCACGCGCCGTGCGGGCGTGGTTTATTCGGCGCTGGTGCCCAACCGGCAGGGGCTGGACGCGGCGATCAAGGCGGGCATGAAGGAGGTCGCCGTGTTCATGTCGGCCTCCGAGACCCACAACAAGAAGAACGTGAACAAGACCATCGCCGCCACGCTGGCCGCCTTTCGCGAGACGGTGCCGCCGGCGCTGGCGGCGGGCATGCGCGTGCGGGCGTACGTCTCGACCGTGTACGGCTGTCCGTACGAGGGCGCCGTCGACCCCAACAAGGCGGTCGAGCTGTGCCGTGCGCTGCGCGAGCTGGGCTGCTATCAGGTGTCGCTGGGCGACACCATCGGCGTCGCGAACCCGCGCCAGGTCCGGGACGTGCTGTCGCGCGTGCTGGCGGAGATCCCCACGCCCGAGGTCGCGGTTCATTTTCACGATACGCGCGGGACCGCGCTGGCGAACATCCTGGTCTCGGTCGAGATGGGGATCACGACCGTCGACTCTGCCCTCGGAGGCCTGGGCGGCTGCCCGTACGCGCCCGGCGCCTCCGGCAACGTCGCTACCGAGGACGTGGTCTATATGCTGGACGGGATGGGCGTTCGCACGGGCGTCGACCTGGACAAGCTGGTCGACTGTTCGCGGCTGGCGTCGACGCTGGTCGGGCACGAGATGCCGTCCAAGTTTTATCGCGCGGCCATGGGCGCCCGGTCGCGCACCACCGCGACCGGGTAACGAGGGCGCCGCGGTGGGCCGCGCCGGTTCGTCGTGTTACCGTGAATCGCCATGACCAAGAGCGATGTGCCCCAGGCGCAGAGCCCGGTCCTCGTCGAGCAACGCCTGGGGGCCGCGTTTGTCACGCTGAACCGTCCCGCGGCGATGAACGCGCTGTCACGCGCGCTGGTCACGTCGCTGGTTGACACGCTTCGCGTGCTGCGCGACGACCCGACCGTCCGGGCGGTGGTGATCACCGGCGCCGGCGACAACGCGTTCTGCGCGGGGGCTGACCTCAAGGAACGACGCGCGATGACGCTGGACGAGGCGCGGGCGTTTCTGGCGACGCTGAACGCGGCCGTCAACGACGTCGCGTCTTTCCCCCGTCCGGTGATCGCCGCCATCAATGGCGGCGCGTTCGGCGGTGGCTTCGAGCTGGCGCTGGCCTGCGACATCCGCCTCGCCGCCGAGACCGCCCTGCTGGGGCTGGTCGAGGTGCGCCTGGGGATCATCCCGGGCGGCGGCGGGACGCAGCGCCTGGCGCGCGTGGCCGGCGCCGCCGTCGCCAAGGAGCTGATCTTCACCGGCCGTCGGATAAAAGCCGCCCGCGCGCGCGAGCTGGGGATTGTCTCAGAGGTGGTTCCACAGGCGCAGTTGCTTGCCACCGCGGAAAAATTGGCGGCCGAGATCGCGGCCGGCGGGCCGCTGGCGGTCAGCGCCGCCAAGCGCGCCATCGACGGCGGCCTGGGTCTGCCCATGCCCGAGGCGCTGGCGCACGAACAGGCCTGCTACCAGACGGTGCTGGCCAGCGAGGATCGCAACGAGGGGTTGGCCGCCTTCATGGAAAAGCGGCCGCCCGTGTTCAAAGGAAGGTAGAGGAACTACAGACGATGGGACGCAGCGACGAGTTCAAGGCGCAGGCCGAGGCCATCAAGAAGGGCGGCGCGCCCAAGTACCACAAGGCCAACGCCGCCGCCGGCAAGCTGTTCTGCCGCGAAAGGATCGCGCTGCTGTGCGACGACGGCGGCAAGGAATTCGCCGAGGACGGCCTCTTCGCCAACGGCACCGTGGCGGATTTACCCGCCGACGGCGTGGTGACCGGCATCGGCCGCGTGCACGGCCGCCCGGTCGCCATCATGGCCAACGATTCGACCGTCAAGGCCGGATCGTGGGGCGCGCGAACGGTCGAGAAGATCATCCGGATCCAGGAGACCGCCGGGCGACTGCGCATCCCGCTGTTCTATCTGGTCGATTCGGCCGGGGCGCGCATCACCGATCAGATCGACATGTTCCCGGGGCGGCGCCACGCCGGACGCATCTTTCACAACCAGGTGCGCCTGTCCGGGTCCATCCCCCAGATCTGCCTGCTGTTCGGGCCGTCTGCCGCCGGCGGCGCCTATATCCCGGCCTTCTGCGACGTGGTGTTCATGGTCGACAAGAACGCGTCCATGTACCTGGGGTCGCCGCGCATGGCCGAGATGGTGATCGGCGAAAAGATCACGCTGGAAGAACTGGGCGGCGCGCGCATGCACTGCGAGGTCTCGGGCTGCGGCGACCTGCTGGCCAAGGACGAGGCCGCCTGCATCGCGGCCGCGCGCGACTACTTCGCCTACATGCCGCAGCGGGGGAACGAACGCCCCGAGGCCGTGGCCGCACGCGGCCCGGCCGCCACCGCCAGGCGCATCGACGATGTCATGCCGGCCAATCAGAACCAGTCGTTCGACATCGCCGCGGTGATCGAGGCGCTCTGCGACGAGGGTAGCTTCTTCGAGATCAAGAAGCTGTTCGCGCGCGAGATCGTGACCGGTTTTGCCCGCCTGGGCGGCCGCGCGGTGGGCATCCTGGCCAATCAACCGAAGTGGAAGGGCGGGGTGCTGTTCGTCGACTCGGCCGACAAGGCCGCGCGTTTCATCTGGCTGTGCGACGCGTTCGGGATTCCGTTGCTGTTTCTGGCCGACGTCCCCGGGTTCATGATCGGCAAGGCCGTCGAACGCCAGGGCATCATCCGCCACGGGGCCAAGATGATCTCCGCGGTCGCCGACGCCACGGTGCCCAAGCTCTGCGTCGTCCTGCGCAAGGCCTACGGCGCCGGCCTCTACGCCATGTGCGGACCGGGGTTCGAGCCCGACGTCACCATCGCGCTGCCGCAGGCGATGATCGCCGTCATGGGGGCCGAAGCGGCGATCAACGCGGTCTACGCCAACAAGATCGCCGAAAAACCCGAAGGCGAGCGTGCGGCCTACATCGAAGAGCTGCGGCAGCAGTATCGTGAGGACATCGACATCCTCAAGCTGGCGGCCAATCTCCACGTCGACGCGATCGTTCCTGGTGACGACCTGCGCGCCGAGCTCCTGCGGCGCCTCGCGGCCACCGACGGCAAGACCGTCCCCAGCTACCCGCGCCGTCGCGCCGTGCTGCCGGTCTGAGCCAACTGCCGGGACGCCCTCATGCCGGTCTCTATTCCTTTGCGCTTGTTACCGCCGGACGAAGCCCGGCGCATCCTGGCCGACATCTCGCCGGTCGGCATCGAGTCGGTCCCGCTGCGCGCCGCCGGCGGCCGCGTGCTCGCAGTTGGGCTGACCGCGCCCGAGCATCTGCCGGCCCACCCCCGCTCGGTGATGGACGGTTACGCGGTTCGCGCCGGGGATGTCGCCGGCGCGTCGGACGCGGTGCCAACGGTTCTGCGCGTCGTCGGGATCGTCCCGATGGGGGGAGTCTTCGCCGGCAGCGTGGCGCCGGGCCAGGCGGTGGCCATCTCGACCGGAGGCTTTGTGCCCGCCGGCGCGGACGCCGTGGTGATGATCGAAGTGACCTCCCCCGCCGGGGACGTTGCCGCCGCCGGGGACGCCCCCACCGGCGTCGCCATCCGCCGTCCGGTCAGCGCCGGGGCGAACATCATCCAGCCCGGCGAGGACCTGCGCGCCGGCGACGCCCTGGCCGCCCGAGGCCGCCGGCTGCGCCCCGCCGATCTGGCGGCGCTGGCCACCTTCGGGTTCGCCGAGGTGAGCGTCTACCGCCGCCCGCGCATCGCCATCCTGTCGACCGGCAACGAGCTGTGTCAGCCGCACGAGACGCC
This sequence comes from Polyangia bacterium, assembly GCA_035696485.1. Lineage (GTDB taxonomy): Bacteria > Myxococcota_A > Polyangia > Fen-1088 > Fen-1088 > DASRQT01. Next base: position 11,480 of record DASRQT010000170.1, read on the forward strand.
GGCGCTGGGCCAGGTCCGCGACGTGAATCAGGCCGTGCTGGCCGCCCAGACCGAGGCCGCCGGTTGCGCGGTCACCTACGGAGGCATCATCCGCGACGACGCGGCGGCGCTGCGGGACGCCGTCGGCCGTCTGCTGGCCACGCACGACGGCTTGATCCTGTCGGGTGGGTCGTCTGTCGGGGTCAAGGACGTCTCCAGCGAGGCGCTGGCCGGCCTGGCCGAGCCCGGCGTGTTGTTCCACGGCATCGACATCCGCCCCGGCAAGCCGACGCTTTTCGCCCGTTCGGGGGCCAAGCCTGTGATCGGCATGCCCGGCTTCCCGACCTCGTCGATGATCGTCTTCGACGCCTTCATCCGGCCGATGTTGTGGCGTCTGGGCGGCGAGCTCCACCGCGACCCCTGGCCGTCGCGTCGCCGTGCCCGCCTGGCACGCCCCTACGTATCGACGGTGGGTCGCGAGGACTATCTGCGTGTTCGCCTCGTCGACCGCGACGGCGAGGACTGGGCCGAACCCCTGGCCGGTGGGTCGGCCGCCATCTCGAACGTCGTCCAGGCGGACGGTCTGATCCGCGTCGATGCCGCCCGCGAGCGCATCGGGGAGGGCGATTTCGTGGAGGTCTTCCTCTACTGATCCCGTACTGATTCATTTGACGCGCTCACAGCATCGCCCTTACGCTGTGGCGCAATGATCCGCCTCGTTTCGGTGTCTGTCGTAGCTTCGCTGTTCACCGTCGCTGGCGCAGCCGATGCTGTTGCGGCTGTTTCTGGTGCGGCCTTCGCGGCCCACCCGCGGGAAGGCCAGGCCGTCGCCCAGGCCGTCGCCAAGCAACGCCCCCGCGTTCGCGGCCGGCAGCACTCCCTCAAGGTCGACAGCTCGCCGCAACAGGCGGTGGTGTACTGGGACGCCGGACCCGCCGCGACCCCCAAGGACTTCGGCATCGCCGGCTACACGCCCATCACGCTGAAGGTCCCGCGCGGCAAGGTGAAGCTGGTCGTCGAATTGCGCGGCTTCAAACCGCAAGAGCGCGAGATTGACGTCATCAAGAATCAGACCGTCAGCTTCACGATGGAAAAGGCGCCGCAGCCGGGTCGCCTGGACCTGCGTGCCGGGGCCGACCGCAGCGCCGAGGGGGCCGAGGCCTTCATCGACGGCGTCATGCGCGGGACGGTTCCCAACAACTTCGAGCTTCTGGCCGGGCGCCACCAACTGGAGGTCAAGAAGGCCGGTTACAAGACGTTGTCCGACTGGATCGACATCGGCGAGGACGAACGCCGCACGCGCGACGTCAGCCTGGAACGCGCCGAGGTCGCCGGTGGTTCGCTGCTGGTTACGTCGGACGCCGGCGGTGAGGTCTGGGTCGACGGCGTGCGCAAGGACAACGCGCCCGCCATGATCGCCAGCCTCGCCCCCGGCGATCACGTGGTCGAGGTTCGCAAGGACGGCGCCCCGCCGTGGCGCCAGTCGGTGACCATCGTCTCGGGACAGCAGGCCAAGGTGACGGCGAACCTGGCCGTCGACACCGGTTCCACCTTGCGCGTCATCAGCAGCGAGCCCGACGTCACCGTGTTCGTCGACGGCGATGACAAGGGCAGGGCTCCCGTCACCATCAAGGACGTCAAACCGGGCCAGCACATCGTCGACGGCCGCAAGCCGAAGTTCAAGGGCACCGCCCAGACCATCAAGGTCTCGCCCGGCGAACAGGCGATCGTCGAGTTAAAGTTGGCGCCGGCCACCCCCGACCGCGCCAACGCCACCCTGAAGGTGCAGTCGACCGTCCCCAACGCGGAGGTATTCGTCGACGGGTCCAGCCTGGGGCGCGCGCCCGTCGATCGCACCGATCTCGAACCCGGCAAGCATTACGTTGTCGTTCACAAGGACGGCTTCACCGACTTCAAGCGCGAGGTCATCCTGATCGAGAACCAGCCGGTCGCCCTGGTCGCCGACCTCAGCGCCACCGGCGCCGTTCGCGTCCTGTCGACGCCGGAAGGGGCGGAGGTGCGCGTCGACGGCGAGCTGATCGGCAGGACGCCCCTGCAGCGTGACGGCATCGGCGCCGGCGATCACATCATCGAATTCCGTCTCAAGGGCTACTTCGACCACAAACAGACCGTCAAGGTCGACGGCGGCAAGGAGAAGGTCTTCTCGGTCGACCTCAAGGCGCTGCCCAGCGGCCCCTCACCCGAGCAGCAGGCGCGCCGCAAGCAGGGGATGTCGTCATTCGGCGCGCGCGTCAACCCGGTGGGCGGCGTAACGGCCGACGTCGGCGTCGGCTTCCCGTACTTCTTCATGGCGCGGCTGACCGTCGGCGCGTTCGCCGTCAGACCGCTGGGCCTGGACCTGGGTGTCGAGTTCCAGACCTTCTTCCAGATCGCCAGCCTCGCTTTTCACACGCGCCTGCAGCTTCTGGAGGTGGGGCCGTTGTCGGTCGCGGTTCGCGGGGACGTCGGCGCCGGCACCGGCACCAACGGCCGCGACACCTACTTCACCAACATCATGGGGATCGCGTCGCTGGCGTTCAGCAACGTCGCCACCTTCTCGGGCACGGTGCGGTTCTCCGGGTGGACCGACCGTTTTTGCCCCACGCCGACCCAGCGAAGCAACGGCGTCGAGGCCGAGAAATACTGCGACGATGCGACGACGTGGCCGGGCATGTTCGATGGCAAGGATCCCAACAGCAACCGCTTCTCGGGTAGCCGGGTCTACGCCGGCATCGGCGCCACCGCCTCCCTCGACAAGCTGGTGTCGCTGTATTTCCAGCTGGAGTTTCTGCCCTTCCCCAGCAGCTTCTCCTACACACAGCGCCCGGCGTTCCAGGACAAGTACAACTCGGCCATGCTGGACAAGGACCCGTTCGTCTACGGCTCGGCCGGCCTCACCTTGAAATTCTGATCGCGTCCTGCCCAGGGGGCAGGGGCGGGGGCGGGGGCGGGGGGGCGAAGGCTGCGCCCGTGAACGCCCGTGACGTCGGCGAACGGACCAAGCATCAGCGGTGTCAGCACCACGAACAGCACAATCGTGCGCACGCGCGCCAGCGTCACGGCGCCGGGCTGCAGGTCGCGGGCAGGAGGGTCAAGGCCGGCGGCCCGTTCGGCCAGCACCAGGCCCCCGCTCAGTAAGAAGAAGCCCAGCACCTGCGCCGCCGGTCGCAGCGTCAGCGCCGGCGGGGCGCTGGCCAAAACCGGCATCACGTGCATCACGCCCGAGGCGATGAAGGCCGCCAGCATGCCCAGGGCGGGGGCACCCCGCCGGCCGAGCGGCACAAAGAAGGCGCGGGCCAGGTTGTTCTCCACCAGGTGGTTCCAGCGCCGGGCCCACAGCTCGCCCAGCGACGCCGACAGCATCGGTCGGTCCTGAATTCCCGACACCGACCGCCCGTGCACGGCGGCGAAACCGATGATGAGGTTGTTGATTCCCATGACGCCGATGCCCACCTCCAGGCAGACCAGCAAGGCGTCGGCGTACCGCGACCACTCCCACAGGCGTATCCGGGCACCCAGCACCAGCAGCGCGACGCAGGCAGCCGCGCTGATCGCACCCAGCACCAGCGCTGTCTTCGCGCGGCCGGCGGACGTCGCCGGGTCGCGCGGCGGCATCGGTCGCATGACGTCCTCGACGCTGACCAGCGCCCGCGCGATCTGCCGCGCGGTAGGACGGCGGCCGGTTCCGCCGTCCGCGCGCCAGCGGCCCGACACCGCCACAATGCGAATGGCCAGGTACCCGGTTAAAAGGCCGAGGGTCATCTGGACCGGTCCCGGACCGCGCGTCAGCACGGGAACGACGCACAGCAGGGCCAGCACGGCCACCCGTATCGGGACCCGCACCATCGGCGACGACAAGCCGCCCAGGCGGACGTAGGCCCAGCCCGCCAGCAGCGGGGCGGCCAGGGTGAAGATGCTCAGCGGATACGGGATTAACACCGGCCGGTCATCCTGCGCGGCGGCGCCGGTAGAAAATGAACGGTAGCCCGCATTTTCCCTAGCGTCTGACTGGATTTTTCTTCAACGTACGCCACATGAGCAGTGCCTCCGGGATCCCGCGCAAGTGGACTGTCGCAGACTCTGCGGAGGTCTACGGCGTCAACTATTGGGGGAACAACTACTTCTCCATCAACGCCGCGGGCAACGCGCAGGCCCACCCGGCCGGCGCCGACAACGGCAAGATCGATCTGAAGGAGCTGGTCGACGAGGTCGCCCGGCGCGGCATCGGGCTGCCGCT
>DASRQT010000171.1:0-2888 GCA_035696485.1 Polyangia bacterium
GCGCCCCATCTGCTCCAGCATCTCCAGGTCGTAGAGGGTGCGCTGCTGCAGGCGTTGCTCCTCGACCAGCTTGTTCTGCCGTTTCATCTCGATCAGCTGGCCGCGCAGCTCCTCTTTGATGCCGGTCATCGCCTTGGTCAGGCGATCGGCGGGGGTGACGTAGTGCGACCCGGGGAAGATCGACACCTCGTCGACCTTGCGCAGGACCTTGCCGCGCAGCGGGTCGACCTCGGAGATGGTCTCGATCTCGTCGCCGAACCATTCGATGCGGATGGCCTTTTCACGTTCGTAGGCGGGGAAGATCTCGACCGAGTCGCCGCGCACGCGGAACGTTCCGCGCGAGAAGTCGACGTCGTTGCGCTCGTACTGGATCTCGACCAGGCGGCGCAGCACGGCGTCCCGGCGCACCTCCACGCCGCGGGCCAGGTCGATCTTCATGCCCAGGTACGCCTCGGCCGCGCCGATGCCGTAGATGCACGAGACTGACGCGACAATGAGGACGTCCGGGCGCGTGAGCAGCGCGTAGGTGGCCGCGTGGCGCATGCGGTCGATCTCTTCGTTGATGAGCGAGTCCTTCTCGATGTAGGTGTCGGTCGACGGCACGTACGCTTCAGGCTGGTAGTAATCGTAATAGCTGACGAAGTAGTGGATGGCGTTGTCCGGAAACAGCGATCGGAATTCGCCGTACAGCTGGTGCGCCAGCGTCTTGTTGTGGGCGACCACCAGCGTCGGCCGCTGGATCTGCTCGACCACGTGAGCGACGGTGAAGGTCTTGCCGCTGCCGGTGATGCCCAGCAAGACCTGCGCGGGATCGCCGCGCTTGACGGCGGTGACCAGCTCCTCGATGGCGCGCGGCTGGTCGCCCATCGGGCGAAGTTCGGTCTGGAGACGAAAGGGGGTCGGCAAGGCGGGTAATATTGTACGCGATGGCTGGCCGGCGCGGGCGACGCCTGATCCCGGCGGCTGCGACGCTTGAGCAGGCCCTAAACGGCACGCCATGCCGAAGCCAAAGAACCGCCGTTGTCCAGAGTCAGGGCAGGAACGTGAATCAAGGGGCGTCGCCATAGACGCACTCGAATTTGACCGCAAGCAGCGGCGGACCTGCTTGCAGCGGTCTTGTCACGCGGAACAGGCAGCGGCCGCAAGGTCTGGCCTGGCAATCAAGGTCACTTCGGCAGGCAGCGGGCATGCATTTGTTGCTGGTCTCAGCAAAAAATCTGCCCGGCACGCACACTGTGCCATCGGGACAATCGCCCGGGTGACAGTCGGGATCGGTGCACACGTTGTCCCCATTTGAAAAACACGAGCAGATCTGTACGAGGTGCTTGCACACTTTGCCAGCAGGACAACTGCGGCCCTCACAGGCGCACTCATTCCTCACATCTGCAGGGGGTAACCACGATCCACACGCGGTAGGGCTTGGTTCTTCAGGCGGCGAGCATGCGCCGAAGTCGCCTATCAAGGGAAAACACACCTCGTCCCGGCCGCAAGACGTTATCATCGAGCAACCGTGGAAAGTGAAAACTCCGGTGAAAACTCCGGGAGAGACAACCCTTCCACTCGGGTCGATGGCGATGACGACCGGAATTTCAGGGGCTCCGGGACAACCGGCGCCAGGCTCACCTGCGGTCTCGGGGGTGCAAGTTGCGGTTGTGAACAACCAGACCGGAGCAAGCCCGACCATGATCAGGCGACGGAAACACGACACAGGGATCATCACGTACCTTCCTTCTGCGATGGTGGGAGGAGGTTTCGCCGACCCCGCCCCAACATTTGCCGAGACATTGCAATGAACGCGCCTGTCGCGACGCGCAATTCGTCCCACGATAGGGTAGGAGGGCGAATCAGCGAGCGTCGCCAGACGCACTCGAATTTGACCGCAAGCAGCAGCGGCGGACCCGATTGCTTCCGTCTTGCGCACGGAACACGCAGCGGCCGCAAAGTCTGGCCTGGCAATCCAAGGTCGCGTCGGCAGGCAGCGGGCATCCTGTCAGGTCCAATAGGAGGAAGCGGTCGTTAAGGACCGACGCGCCGGAACGTGGCGTGATACCGACAGGTGGGGCTGAAGAGTTGCAGGCGATCAACCGTCGCCGTGAAGGTTTCGAATGGTCCGAAGGGTCCGTATGGGACGTTCACCCCAAAAGAACCCCCATAGGGGGAGCAGGTGACCGAGACGTCGATACGTTCGCCGGCGGTCGAATACCTGAATGTCATCGGCCAGTGGAGGAAGTGATTGTCCTCGTTGACCAGCCAGCCGGCTCCCGAATCAATCCTCAGGACTTGGTACCGCACCATCCATGAGTTCACCAGGCAGTGCGACGTGTCACCGTACTCGATGAAAGAGTCCAGCTCGTATACTCCCGAGAAGATGTCGCCCCCAATGCCGCGAGGCATCGGCGCGCTGCCCTTCTCAGGCCGGATGCACTCCCGTCGATCTTGGACTCCAGGGAACGCACAGTTCGTGCTGGTGCCAAGGCCGCAGTATGGATCCTCCGCTGGAGCGCCGGCGGTGCCTCCGGTTCCCATTTCGCACGTCGTCGGATCGACGCCACAATATGGATCAAAGGGAGCAGGACCGACCGCGCCGCCGGTTCCCAGATTGCGCGAGCCGCCCCCGTCCTCGTTCGTGCTCAGGGTTGACAGCGCCGTCCCTTCATTCGCCTTGAGTTGGCAGGCCCCGATGCCGAGAACGAACAGCAATCCCGATGCGAGCCCAATCGTGCGTGGCGAGGTTGCCATCATGTATCCTCCCGCTGAGAGTGGCGTCGCGTGCAAGCACGGCGTCGAATCTGGTTCCCCTGCCGGAACGCAGAACCGACAGCAAAGTTCGGTGCCTTCGACAAAAATTGTCCGTCGAGGCATCGTTATGGGCCGATGCGACGGAAGCT
>DASRQT010000172.1:0-5900 GCA_035696485.1 Polyangia bacterium
GCGGCAGCAGCGGCTCGGGCGGCACCACCGGCAGCGGTGGCAGCAGCGGCTCGGGCGGCACCACCGGCAGCGGGGGTAGCAGCGGCTCGGGCGGTGGCAGCGGCGGCGCTGGAACGGGCGGTAGCCCCACCGACGCGGGCACCGGGGGCAGCGATGGCGCGGTCGGCGGTGACATGGCGGGCGAGACCGGTGGTGGCAAGACCTGCGCGGGCAACGCCATCTCGCTGTCCGCGAACGGCACCGGCACGGCCAGCGACGACGCCCAGGCGCGGGTGCTAATCAACATGATGACCGACCTCCCGGTCGGAAACGCCAACCGTACCGTCGAGTTCTGGGCCTATATCAAACCGACCGACTGGGTCGGTGAACGCAACGCGGTCTACATCTACGGCACCCCCGGTTCCAACGCGACGGCCTTCGGGCTGGATTTCGGCACCAACGCCGTCACCGGCATGGCCGGCAACCACGCGACGCTGAACCCCGTCACCAACGGCGGCTTCAACGTGGACAGCACCGCGTATCTGGGGATCACCTCGGCAGCCGCGCAGTGGGTGCACATCGCCGAGACCTGGGACGGGACCGCGATGCGGACGTACGTTAACGGAGTCGTGCGCATCACGTCCATGGGCGGCGGCGGCATCACCATGATGTCGACCGCCAGTTCGCCCATCAGTTTTGGGTGCAACCCGGGCAACTCGAACTGCTTCAACGGGATGTTCGACGAGCTGCGGATCTGGAAGGTGGCGCGCACCGACGCCGAGATCATGGCCAACCACACCAAATCGATGGTCGGCAACGAAAACGGCCTGGTCGGCTACTGGAAATTCGACGACGCGCCGGGCAGCACGACCGCCGCCGATTCGGTCACCACCGCTGGCCACACCGCGCATGCCGGGATGCCGACGGCCAGCGCCGCCGCCAACCAGCCGACCTTCGTCACGCCCAACCCGCCGGCCCCCATTGTCTGCCCGTAAGTTGTCTGTCCGTGAGACGTCTGCCCGTGAGGGAACGGGTTAGCCGGTTGCTTCGAGCAGCTCGATGCGATTGCCGAAAGGATCGTTGACGAAGACGCGATTGAAGCCGGGAATGGGCGTGTCGCCCGCCAGTGGCGCCCCGGCGGCGCCCAGGCGTTGCACCAGTTGGTCCAGATGATCGACGATCAGGGCAGGGTGGGCCTTGCGGGCGGGGCGGAAGTCCGCTTCGACGCCGACGTGAATCTTCACATGGCCATTCTCGAACCAGGCGCCTCCGCGCCCCGCCAGCTCGGGCGGCCGGGGCTTTTCGGGGATCCCCAGGAGCTCAGCGTAGAAGGCGCGGGCTTCCGCCTCCCGCCCGGCCGGCATGGCGAGTTGAACGTGATCGATGCCCAGGATGACCATGTCAGTGACGCTACCGCGGAAGCGAGGTCACTGTCATCGGGAGCGCGGGATTTCCGGACTTTGACAATCAGAAGCGTGCGCCGTTAGGTTGGGTGCGGTAAGAGACCGCCTCACCACCAAGGAGCCTTCACATGCAGAGCCGCTACCTGCCTGACATCGTTCGTTACAAGACCTTGGACTCCGCTGCGCTGAAGGCGGCCTATCTGGTCGAATCGATCTTTGTTCCGGGGCGCATAGAGCTGTTCGGGATCGACGTGGATCGCGCCATCGTGGGCGGCGCCGTGCCAACGACGGAGGCGCTGACCCTGCCGGTGCCGTCGGAGCTGCGGGCCAGCAATTTTTGCGACCGGCGCGAGCTGGGAGTCATCAACATCGGCGGCAACGGCAAGGTGCACGCCGATTCGCAGAGCTTCGCCGTCAAGACGCGCGAATGTGTCTACGTCGGGCGCGGCACCAAGAGCGTGTCGTTCGAGAGCGACGACCCGGCTGCCCCCGCGGCCTTCTACATGATCAGCTTCGCCGCGCACGCCGCCTTCCCCACCACCCATGTCACCATCGACAAGGCGCGCACCAAGGAAGTCGGCCGCGCCGAGGATTCCAGCCGGCGGCGCCTTTACCAGTACATCCATCAGGAGGGCGTCAAGAGCTGTCAGCTGGTCATGGGATTCACGGAGCTCGAGAGCGGCAGCGTCTGGAACACCATGCCGCCGCATACCCACACCCGCCGCTGCGAGATCTACCTCTACTTCGATCTGCCGGCCGACGCGCGCGTCATGCACTTCATGGGCACACCCGACGAGATGCGCACGCTGGTGGTCTCCGATCGGCAGGCCGTGGCGTCGCCGGCCTGGTCGATGCACTTCGGCGCCGGCACGCACAACTACCGTTTCATCTGGGCCATGGGCGGCGAGAACCAGGCCTTCGACGACATGGATGGCATCTCGGTCACGAAGCTGAGATAGACAGCCAGGACGAAGGCATGTCGATCCTCAATCAGTTTCGGCTGGACGGACGGACGGCGCTGGTGACCGGGGCCAGCCGGGGCATCGGCCTGGCGCTGGCCGAGGGGCTGGCCGAGGCCGGCGCGGACATCGTCGGGGTCAGCGCCACGCTGCCCGAGGATGCCACGGCCAGCGACGCCGGCCGGCGGATCACGGCGCTGGGGCGTCGGTTCTGGGGCCTTTCGTGCGACATGCGCGACCGCAAGGCGATCTATCGCCTGCTGGAGCGCGTGAAGGGCGAGACACCGGTCATCGACATTCTGCTGTGCAACGCCGGCACCATCCTGCGCCGGCCGGCCGCCGAGCATCCCGACGAGATGTGGGACGAGGTTTTGAACGTGAACCTGACCGCGCCCTTCATCTTGGCGCGCGAGCTGGGCAAGGGGATGGTGGAACGCGGCCGCGGCAAGATCATCTTCACGGCGTCGCTATTGTCGTTCCAGGGCGGCATCACCGTGCCCGGTTACGCGGCCAGCAAGGGCGGCATCGCGCGGCTGACCATGGCGCTGGCCAACGAGTGGGCTGGCCGTGGCGTCAACGTCAACGCCATCGTCCCGGGTTACATCGCGACCGACAACACCACCGCGCTGCGCGGCGATCCGGTGCGCAGCACGCAGATCCTGGCCCGCATCCCCGCCGGCCGCTGGGGCGAACCGGAGGACTTCAAGGGCGCCGCCGTCTATCTGGCCAGCGACGCGTCGAAGTACGTCCACGGCGCCCTGCTGGCCATCGACGGCGGCTGGCTGGGCCGCTGATTCATTGATTCACTGAGGGCGGGTCGATCCCGCGCAGGGTCAGCTCGCGGGCGCGGTGGCAGCGCACCAGGTGGCCGGGGGCGATCTCCTCCAGGACCGGCTTCTCGTTCTTGCAGATGTCCTGGGCATACGCGCACCGCGGGTGGAAGTAGCAGCCCGACGGGGGGTGGGCCGGATCGGCCACCTCGCCGCGCAGGATGATGCGGTTGCCGCGCTCGCGCGGATCGGGCTTGGGCACCGCCGACAGCAGCGCCTCCGTGTACGGGTGCCTGGGCGCCGTGAACAGCGGCATGGTGGCGGTCATCTCGACGATCTGGCCGACGTACATGACCGCCACGCGATCGCTGACGTGCTTGACCACGCTGAGGTCGTGGCCCACGAACAGGTAGGTCAGCCCCAGTCGCGACTGCAGCTCCAGCATCAGGTTCAGCACCTGCGCCTGCACCGAGACGTCCAGCGCCGACACCGGTTCGTCGGCGACGATCAGGCTGGGGGAGAGCGCCAGCGCGCGGGCGATCCCGATGCGCTGCCGCTGCCCGCCCGAGAAGGCGTGCGGGTAACGCCGGATGTACTCGGGCCGCAGCCCCACCATCCGCAAGAGCTCGGCGACCCGGTCCGTTCGTTCCTTGTGGGTGCCGATGTCGTTGGCCACCAGCGGCTCGGCCACGATGTCGTAGAGCGTGCGGCGCGGGTTCAACGACGAAAACGGGTCCTGAAAGATCATCTGCATCTGGCGGCGCAGCGGGCGCAGCTCGCTCTTGCCCAGCCGGGCGACGTTCAGCACCGTCCCGCTGCCGGTGCGGAACATGATGTCCCCCGCCGTCGGCACCAGCGCGCGCAGGATACAGCGGGACGTGGTGGTCTTTCCGCAACCGCTCTCGCCGACCAGCGACAGCGTCTCGCCCCGGTTCACGTGAAAGCTGACGTCGTCGACGGCACGCACGGCACCGACCTGACGGCGCAGGAATCCCTTGCGAATGGGAAACAGCTTTTGCAGCCCCTTGACCTCCAGCAGGGGTAGGGTCACGTCGCTCATGGGCTGGCCTGGTAGAGAAAACAGCTCACCGCGTGGCGTTCACCGACCACCTGCAGGTTGGGCTCGCTGGTGTCGCAACGCCCGGGCATGAAATCAGGGCAGCGCGGATGAAACGGGCAGCCGGTCGGCCGGTTGTGCGGGTGCGGGATCGAACCGGTAATTGTTGGCAGGTTGGTGCGCGTCGTCGAATGGATGCTGGGGATCGAACGCAGCAGGGCCTGCGTGTAGGGGTGCTTGGGGGCGTGAAAGATGGTGTCGACGGGACCCTGCTCGACCACGCGACCGAGGTACATGACCACGACCTCGTCGCACATCTCGGCGACCACGCCCAGGTTGTGCGTGATCATCATGATCGTCATCCCTTCCCGCGCCTGTAGCTGCCGCAAGAGGTCCAGGATCTGCGCCTGGGTGGTGACGTCCAGGGCGGTGGTCGGCTCGTCGGCGATCAGGATGCGCGGACCGCACGACAGTGCCAGCGCGATCATGGCCCGCTGGCGCAGGCCGCCGCTCAGCTGAAAGGCGTACTCGTCGATGCGGCGTTCGGGTTTGGGGATGCCCACCAGGCGAAGCATCTCGATGGCGCGCTCGCGCGCCTCGACCTTGTCGACGTGCTGGTGCAGTCGTACCGTTTCGATGATCTGGTTGCCGATGGTGTGCACGGGGCTGAACGACGTCATCGGCTCCTGAAAGATGAGACCGATGTCGCCGCCCCGGATGCTGCGCATCTGGGCGCTCTCGGGGTCGAGGCCGACCAGATCGACCTCGGTCTCCTTTCCGCCTTTATCCTTGTGGCGCAGCAGGACCTGGCCGCTGACCACCTTGCCCGGTCTCTCGACAATCCTCAGGATCGAACGGGCGGTGACGCTCTTGCCACAGCCGCTCTCGCCGACGATCCCCAGTGTCCGTCGCGGGTAGAGATCGAAGCTGGCGCCGTCGACGGCCCTGACGATCCCCTCCTCCGGATAGAAGTACGTCTTGAGATTTCGGACCGAGAGCACCGGGCTCTCGGTGGCGGTCCTGGGACTGTCAGTGTCCATAGGGATCCGCGGCGTCGCGAAGGCCGTCGCCCATGAAGTTGAAGGCCAGGATGACGATGATGACGGGCACCGCCGGCAGCAGCAGCCAGGGCGAGATGGCCAGCACCTGAACGTTCTGCGCCTGCTGCAGCAGCACGCCCCAGCTCATGGCCGGCGGCCGCAACCCCAGGCCCAGGAACGACAGCGACGTCTCGCTGATGATCATGGACGGGATGGCCAGCGTGGTGGCGGCGATGATGTGGCTCAGAAACGACGGCACCAGGTGGGTGAAGATGATGCGCAGGCGGCTGCAGCCGGCCAGCTCGGCGGCGGTGACAAAGTCCTCCTCGCGCAGCGACAGGAACCGCCCCCGCACCACGCGCGCCAGCTCCGTCCAGCCCACCAGCGAGATGATCAGCGTGATGGCGAAGTAGACCTGCGTGACCCCCCAGTCGTTGGGCAGCGCCGCCGCCAGCCCCATCCACAACGGGATGGTGGGGATCGATCGCAGCACCTCGATCACGCGCTGGATGACGGTGTCCACCAGGCCGCCATAGAGGCCCGAGATGCCACCCAGCAGCACGCCCAGGATCAGGCTCATGGCCACGCCGGCCAGGCCGATGGTCAGCGACGTGCGCGTGCCGTACATCAGCCGCGACCACATATCACGCCCCTGCTCGTCGGTGCCCAGCAGGAACAGCGTCGCTTCAGCC
>DASRQT010000173.1:0-2172 GCA_035696485.1 Polyangia bacterium
GGTTCTTGACCCAATGCTCGCGCGTGTCGTCGAACACCAGCGGAACCCCTTCCTCCCAGAAGAAGTGGTAGCCGCCGATCTCGATCCAGCATTTCTCCGGCTCGGTCGGCACGATCAGCGGATAGTGGAAGCGGATCACGCCGGCCGCCGAGCCGCGATGGGGCTCGATCTCGGCGCCGCCGGCCAGGATGCTGAACAAGGCGGTATGCACGCCCGGGATACGGCAGATCGCATCGTAGGTATCGCGCACCGCGCTGGTGTTCTCCTTGACCTCGTGTCCCCAGATCTTGAGCAGGAAGGTGCGCCAGGCGCGGCCCGCCACGTAGAGGTCGCGTGGATGGACCTCATGCAATGCCGGAATCGCTTCGTGGTGGCTCAGCAGGTACTGGAGATCGGCCTTGATCTTGTCGTGACTCTTTCTGAGCTCGGCCAGCACCGGGAAAATCTTCAGCGCGTCGTCGCCGCCCAATGGCAGCTTGGGCATGCGTCGCAGGATCATGTCCGACATCTTGAGATTGAGCTTCTCGATCGGCTCCTGCGGCAGCCAAATGTTCTTGGTCAGGTAGAAGCGGCCCTTCTGGCCGACATTTGGGTTTTGATCGATTTCCATGACGGGTCCTGGCAGGTGACTCTACTCTAATCGAGGTAGGAATTTCATACCATCGTCGGTCCGTTTCAAGACGATCATCCGACCCGGGGGCGCGGCGGACGGTCTCAATTTCCTACGTCAAGCCTCGGAAAACATGTAACAATTCCCAACCTAACGGTACTATAGGCCAAGATGTTCCGTTTCGCCGATGTCCCATTGTCCCTGTCGGGGATGACCCGGATCCCCGGGAGACGCGTGTTTTTACGGGCTCCGGCAATGGACGATTGGGCGGAATGGGCGGAACTCCGGGCCCGCAGCCGGGCCTTTTTGACCCCGTGGGAGCCGACCTGGCCCGAGGATTCCCTGGGCCGCGACCATTTTCGCCGCCGGCTGCGCCAGCAGGCGCGCGAATGGCGGTCCGGCGAGGCCTTTGGGCTGTTTGTCTTCACCAACGAGGGCCGGCGGCTGGCCGGCGGCATCAACCTCAGCAACGTCCGGCGGGGTGTCGCCCAGGCGGCCTCGGTCGGCTACTGGATGGGCCAGCCCTATGCCGGGCAGGGGCTGATGACCGACGCGTTGCGCGGAGTCCTGCCCTTCGTCTTCGACGATCTCCGGCTGCACCGCCTCGAGGCCGCCTGCCTGCCGCACAACGAGCCCTCCAAGGGGGTGCTGGCCAAGGTCGGCTTCCACGAGGAGGGGCTCGCGCGCCAGTACCTCAGGATCAACGGCCAGTGGGCGGACCATCTGCTGTTCGCCCTGCTGCGCGCCGATTACGATACGCTCCTGCGAGCGGCCCGCTGAACGGGCGGGAGATTTTTGACATGCGCAATCTTACGCCGACCAGCATCACCCAGGCCTTCGCCGACTATGCCAAGAACGCGCCGTCCGAGCGCACCCGCACGCTGCTGGTGGGCCTGGCGGGACACCTGCACAGTTTCGTGCGCGAGAACAAGGTCACCCAGGCCGAGTGGGGGGCCGCGATCGACGCGCTGACCCGCGCCACGCAGTTCACCGACGACAAGCGCAACGAGTACATCCTGTTCTCCGACCTGCTGGGAGTTTCCTCGCTGGTCGACATGGTCAATGCCGCGACGTCGGGGACGCCGTCCTCGGTGCTGGGACCGTTCCACATCGAGGGCGCGCCCGAGCTGGCCAATGGCGGCGATCTGTGGCGCGGCCAGGTCGGCGAGCCGCTGGTGGTGAGCGGCAAGATAGCGGACGAGAAGGGCAACCCTGCCAAGGGCGCGGTGCTGGCGCTGTGGCAGAACGGCGGCAACGGGCTCTATTCGCAGCAGGACAAGGCGGTGGCGCCGACCAACTATCACGCGCGCCTCACCGTGGCGCCTGACGGCAGCTTCGCCTTCTCGACCGTGCGCCCGGTCTCCTACACGGTGCCCGACGACGGGCCGGCCGGCGACATGCTGCGCGCGCTGGGTCGCCACGCCTGGCGCCCGGCGCACCTGCACATGATCATCCAGGCGCCCGGCCACAAGCCGCTGATCACCGAGTTCTTTCCCGAGGACGACAAGTACCTCGACCGCGACGCCGTGTTCGGCGTGCGCGCCGGCCTCGTGCTGCCGTTC
>DASRQT010000174.1:0-4553 GCA_035696485.1 Polyangia bacterium
CCCGACGGCTCGCGCCTGTTCGTGAACTATCAGTGCGGCGGGCCCGGCGGCCTCGGGGGGGGGCATGACGCCATCGGCGTGTTTGATGCCGTGACCGGCGCGTACCTCACCAGCATCGTCGGGCTGGCGAACGTTGGCGGCGGAATCGTTACCGACGGCAACCTGATCGTGGCCCAGGGTGGCGATGCCTGCATCGCGCCCTATTACGACCACGTTGGATGTCCCGTGGACGGCGCCGGGATCACCAACGTCATCGACGCCGTCTCGTTGACCCCGTTCGCCCCGCTGCCGAACGGCAACAGCTTCAGCTTCGCGCCCAACCACGCCTTCCTGATTGCGGGCGGAAACGCGCTCCAGATCCTCGACTACCAGACCCGAACGATGGTGCAGACCATCCCCATCGCCGCGTCCGGCCTGGTGGCGTTCGCGGCCGACGGCAAGCAATTCTATGCGCCAGTGCCCGGTGAGAATGTCCTCGCCGTCATATCGGTCGCAAGCGCGGGAGCGGACCTCGGGACGCCGTGCGGCGCCGGCGCCGATTGCGCGTCCACGTTGTGCGTCGACGGCGTGTGCTGCGACGGTGCGTGCGGCGGCGGCGCGGCCGATGACTGCCAGGCGTGTTCGGTTGCCAAGGGCGCGACCAGCAATGGGACGTGTACGTTGCTGTCGGCAGCGCAGGTTTGCCGCGCCAGTGCGGGCCCCTGCGACGTCGCGGAGACTTGCACCGGGACGTCGGCAGATTGCCCGGTGGATCAGGTGCTGTCCGTCCCGGTTCCGACGACTCTCGCATCGGCGCAGGCGGGCCCACTTGGCATCGCGGTGGACGGTACGAGCGTCTACTGGACCAACGGCGATGACGGCACGGTCATGAAGGTTGCGCTGAGTGGGGGCGCGCCAACGACTCTCGCGTCGGGACAGAACACCCCGCGTGGCATCGCGGTGGACGGCGCGAGCGTCTACTGGGCGGCCGGCAACACGGTCATGAAGGTTGCGCTGAGTGGGGGCGCGCCAACGACTCTCGCGTCGTCGGGACAGGCGGGCCCATCAATGGGCATCGCGGTGGACGGCACGAGCGTCTACTGGACGAACAACGCTTACAGCGGCACGGTCATGAAGGTTGCGCTGAGTGGGGGCGCGCCAACGACTCTCGCGTCGGGACAGGTGGCCCCCACTGGCATCACGGTGGACGGCACGAGCGTGTACTGGACGAACTACGGCGATTCCGGCCTCCTCAATGGCGCGGTCATGAAGGTTGCGCTGAGTGGGGGCGTGCCGACGACGCTCGCGTCGGCACAGGTGCACCCGGCTGACATCGCAGTGGACGGCACGAACATGTACTGGACGAACGCCGGCGATCCGGCGCTCCTCAACAGCGGCACGGTCATGAAGGTGGCGCTGAGTGGGGGCGCGGCGACGACGCTGGCATCCGGACAGGCACGCCCAAATGCAATCGCGGTGGACGGCACGAGCGTGTACTGGACGAACTACCTCACGGGCAATACCGACACGGTCATGAAGGTGGCGCTGAGTGGGGGCGTGCCGACGACGCTCGCGTCGGCACAAGCGGGCCCAACGGGCATCGCAGTGGACGGGACGAGCGTGTACTGGGTGAACTACCACGACGACACGGTCATGAAAGTGCCGCTCGCCGGTGCCATCTGCGCGGCCGACGGTGGCACTGAGGTCGGACCGTCGCCAGACACCGGACCAGTCGGGTCGCCGAACGGCGGCAGGTGCACGAGCGGCACAACGTGCGCGAGCGGCCACTGCTCCGACGGCGTCTGTTGCGACAATGCGTGCGGCGGCGATGATGCCACCGACTGCCAGGCTTGCTCGGTGGCAACCGGCGCCACCTCCAACGGAACGTGCGCGCCACTTTCGTCGTCGCACGTATGCCGCGCGAGCACCGGCGCCTGCGACATCGCCGAAACCTGCGACGGAACCTCGGCCGCCTGCCCAGCGAACCAGCTGGCGCCCGCGGGCCAGGTTTGCCGGCCGCTGGCGGGAGCGTGCGACGTTACGGAGAAGTGTTCCGGCGGCACAGCCGACTGTCCGCCGGACGCCTTCGCGGCCATCGGAACGGTATGCCACACCGGCACGGCGCCCTGCGAGTCAACGGAGGTCTGCACCGGCGATGCTATCTGCCCCCCGGCATCTCCGCCCCCTCCAAGTTGCAACTTCATGGTCAAGTACACGGGCACACGCCTGCTGATGGCCAACGCCAATGGGACAGCCACGCCGGGCAAGCGACGGGACGACACCCGGACGACCTCTGCCCCCAGCACGGTTCAGATCACGGAGACCAGCCCGTTCAACAATAGTCACAATGCGGACGCGTTCAGTGTCGTGGACCAGGGGGCGACGATGACCGTGTCGACCCGCCTGGCTGGTGTGGCGGCGTTGGGGCGGCTGTCGGGGACGGTTCAAAGCGAATCCTCGACGGACATCATGTCTTCGGTGAACCCGACGACGACGTTTGGGCGAGGTCTTGAAACGATGGAGTGGTGGGACGAGGTGACGGTGACGTCCCCGACGCTGCCAGCGGGCACGGGCGTTCAGTTTTTGGCCCAGCTCGATCTCGACAGCCAGCTCGGTAACGTCGGGGGCGAAGTCGTGCCGGCGCAGCCGGCGGAGCCGGCGTATGCAACGGCGACCGCGGTGGTGGGCGGCACCACGGTTCTGACGCTGACCGACCGAATCACCCAGCCGTTGGTCACGCGGTCGACGACCGCGCAGGTCAACACCCGCGTGGGCGACAAGCTGGTGCTGAACGGGAGGCTGCAGGTATACGCGATGGCCCGTCTCAAGCTGCAAACGCCGGTTCGGGTGACGGCGGACGCGGGTCACACGGCGATCGTGCGGCTGATCCCCGTGACATCGGGGGCCTCCTACGTGACCGCGAGTGGCCGGGGACCCTACGTGCGGGATGCGACACCACCGGTTGTGACGATTGATTCGCCCGCCGCGGGTGCGGTCGTGCGTGGCGCCGTGCCGGTGGTGATCTCGGCACGCGACAACGCCAGCGGCGTCGCGCGAATCGAAGCGTGGGCCGCGACGGTGAGGTTGGGCGAGTGTCGCGCGTCGTCTTGCACGTTGAATCTGGACACCCGAACCTTGCCCGACGGGCCGCTTTCGCTACGAGCAACCGCCTGGGACTTCGAGGGTAACGCGGCGGCGGAGAGCCGCCGCCAGCTGATCGTCGACAACACGCCGCCGGTGTTCAGCAACGTTCCCAAAAGTCGCCTCATCGCCTTCGCGACCAGCACCGCCGGGGCCAAGGTCACCTACGCAAAGCCGACCGCTTCCGACGCACGGGACGGCACGGTCGCCGTCGCGTGCGTGCGTGCGCCTGGCGCGCAGTTTCCGGTGAACACCACCCCGGTCACGTGCACCGCAACCGATACGCGGGGCAACACCAGCGCGGCGACGTTCACGGTTTGGGTCCAGTACCAGGCGCCGACCGACGGCACGTTCTTCCTCCGACCCATCCGGCCCAACGGCAGCTCGATCTTCCAGATCGGCCGCCCGGTGCCCGTCCGGTTCAAGTTGACCGGGGCCAGCGCGGGCATCACCAACCTCGTCGCCAGACTGCTTGTCACCAAGATTTCGAACAGCGTCGAGGGGACAGCGGAGGACACCAGCGACGAGACCGTTGATGACAGCGACATGATCTTCAAATACCGCTCGCCCCTGACGCTGTACGCGTACCGCTGGCCGACGCGGGGCGAGACGCAGGGAACCTTCCAGTTACGGGCCGATCTGGGCGATGGGGTCGTACACCAGGCCAATGTCTCCTTGAAGGCGGCGAGGTGAGCCGGCGCCCCCGGGCAGATCGTTCAGTTCGATGAACGAATTGTCGGGCGACCCCCGACCACGTGACCAGATCCCTTGGATTTCTCGCGCGATCTTCGCGGCATGTCGTTTGCTGAGTCAGTCGCCGATACGCGCGTAAACAGATGGCCACTTGCCAAAGTATCGTGATGTAGGAGACAACCTCACGCGGGCAAGAACATATTGGAATGGGGGGGGGCCATGGCCGAGTCACCGACCAGCGGCAAGGGGAAGGACAACACCACTTCGGTCCACACGCCGGGATCGCTTTTGAGGCGGCCGACAAGCATGGGCCCCGGCGCCGGTGGTTCGTTCTGGCTATCTACCGCCCGGGTGGCAGGTCGCCAGTGTGCCGATCCCGTCTCTTCGAAAGTCCAATTTGATTCAGAAACTCAGACAACAGAGCGACGGAGGTACGGTGAAATGTCGGCACTCGGCGGGCGCGGTGAGACGAGGCGAAAGAGCCAGAGCTGTCCAGCGGAGAAGCAAGTCATACGTCCGCACCTGGGAGGCCGCCCACGCCGCCGCCGGTTAGGAGGGTGGTCGCTGGGTGGCGCAGCGCTCGTCATGGCGATCGCTGGACACAAAGACGCCCGTGCAGGGCTGTCTGCGCAAGGATTGTCCGCGCAGGGACTGTCGGCACAAGGCCTCTCCGCCCAAGGACTGTCTGCGCAGGGGCTCTCCGCCCAGGGGCTGTCGGCGCAGGGACTGTCTGCACAAGG
>DASRQT010000175.1:0-15171 GCA_035696485.1 Polyangia bacterium
CTACGGGCTTGTTGGCACTGCTTACAGCCCGGGGAGATCTCGCCGCGCCTGGCTTGGCTCTGGGTTTGTCTGCCAGGACCTGCGCCGGGACAACGGCAAACAACAATCCGAAAATTGAAAGCAGACTGATCGTCGTTACTCGACGACTTCTTGCCGCCTGACGAGATGTCATTTGTCCCTTTCTCGTCCGCGACTCTGGCGACTCAATCGTTGGCGGAAGCATCGCGCCCTCCACAGATGTTGCGCGCGCTGGCGGCATCGGCGACGCAGGTTAAAGCTGCATTGCAGGTCTGCTGGGTGGCGTCGCCGGCTCCACAGCAAGGCTGCCCCGCACCGCCGCACGTCTGACAGACGGCGCCCATGCCGGTGACGTTGACACAGATCATGGTTGCGCCGTTGCACGTCTGATTGGCAGCAACGCCGCTTCCGCAGCAAGGCTGTCCCAGCGCCCCACAAAGCTGGCATGTACCGACGCGGCCGACACCCCCATTGAGGCACGCCCGACCATCCAGGCAGCTGTTCGGCTTGCAGCAGGGCTGCCCCGTGCCACCGCAGGCGGAACACTTGGTCATGTCAGTGATGAGGCACGAAGACTGCGATGCGGTGCACGAGTTGAGGTCACAGCAGGGTTCGCCGACCTTGCCGCAGGACAGGCCCGCCGAGTTCTGGCAGGACCCCGCGTTGCACATCCCGGGGAAACCAGGCAAGGGTTGGCCAGACGGATCAGCGGTATTGGGCAAAGCGCCGCAGGTGGTTCCATTTGGCCGGCACTGATTGAAAACACAGCACCCCCCCTGCGGACAGACGTTGGCGGGGCCGCAGCCCATCAGATTCGACGTCCCGGCGTCGGCCGTGCTTCCGTCGGGGTTGGGCCACCCCCCGGGGGAAGTGGCGTCGCCGATACAGTTCGAGATCCACTGGTTGAGGACTTGAATATCGGCCGCGTTCGGACGCTGGATCCGATTCGCCGGCGGCATGCTGGCGGGATTGGCGGAGACCCGCTGGTACAGGTACGACTTGCCGGGGTCACCCTTGACCACGTAGTACATCGGTGATCCCGCGACCGAGTTCGGCGAGGGGCCAGCGTTTGTGAGCTGTGCCAGATCGAGGATGAACATGAAGGGGCCCTGATACAGCGCCGGGTTCCCGGGCGTCTGGTGACACTGGGCGCAGTGGCTGGCGATGACCGCTCGTGCCTTCATCCGCGTGTCAACACACGATTCAGTGACGTAAATAGTTCCGCCAGTCCCACCGGTTCCGCCAGGATTGCCCGCCCCGCCAGAATTGCCAGCTCCGCCAGGATTGCCAACCGGCTCTACCCCCTTCGTGAGGTTGGCGTCGAGTTGCTGACACGAGGCCAACAAACAGACCCACGACAGGAGCGTCGTCACTGTCGCCCGAACGAGGACCTCGTACATCTTGTTGGAAGAGTCCATCAGTTGAGATTCAGCCGCACGACTTCGTTGAAGATGTGGCTGACATTTATGAGGCCGGGCTGCATGACCACGGGCGACGTCAGGTTTCTCGCCTGAGGAACGCCATTACCCGCCGTCGCGCGGGTATCGTGGCAATGGAAACAGTTGGGAAACGAGGCCTCCCCTTGCGTGAACGATTCCATGGCGGTGCTCGACAGTCGCTCCTCACCACCGGTGATCGAGTGCGTGCTGTCGGAACCGTTGAGGATGATGTCCGGATCGTTCTGGTCATTCACCAGCACCCTGTTGACCGTGAACGTCGTCCCTGGCAGGTCTTGCCAGACGGCGCCAACAAGGCGGTAATTGGGCCGCCGATCGTTTGCCCCAGGTCGGGGCGCGGTGTTGAACCTGGTAGTCATCGAATCGTTGGTGGCGGCGACATCGTCATCCACCGCGGGATC
The DNA here is from genome assembly GCA_035696485.1 of Polyangia bacterium. GTDB lineage: Bacteria > Myxococcota_A > Polyangia > Fen-1088 > Fen-1088 > DASRQT01. The sequence goes on from DASRQT010000175.1 coordinate 1,877, forward strand.
TGTCGATTTGCTGCCCGGGAACAACCGATAGATCGACGTTGGTGCCGTTGTGAACGTCTGGGTGGCGGCGTTCAACACCGGAGCGAAGACTCCCCGGTTCGCGGCGTTCATCGCCGTACCCGCCCGGAACAAGATGTGGTTGGCGTTGGGGACGATGGTGTTGCCTGCCACCGTCGGCAGATCGCTTGCGCTCGGGGCCACGTCGGTGACCCCGGTCGTCCGATTTGCGTGCTGGAAGGTCGACCAGATGAACTCCGGATGGTCCGGGATCGTGTGCACGATATGAATGGCGACCAGCGCGACGGTCACCATGCGAAGCTGATCGTCATGCGCGACCACGCCCAGCATCGGATCCACGCTCAGCGTTGGAACCATCGCCTGCGTCGTGATGAAATTCGCCGCTTGCGGCGGATTGACGTCGGGGATGATCTGCCACGCCTCCTTGGTCTCGACGATGGCCGACGTGGTTGTGAAGTGAATCCCCAGATTGGCTGCGCGCTTTATCTGATCCGCCGACGTCAAGTGGGCGTCGTTGACGAACTTCACGAACGCCGGATTCATGTGGATGCCGAAGTAGAGGGCGTGTCCGTTCTGATCGATGACAATCTGGCGGCCGCCCGCCTGCGTGACCCCGGCGATCAAGACGGGAATTGCGGGGGTCGGCTGGCCCGCGCCAGCTCCGAACGTGTTCTCGATGGTGTTCCAGCCGAGAAAGGCCGGTTTTCCAGTGGCGTCGGGCTGGGTCGCGATCAGGAACTCCTGCCAGGACTGCTGGTAGAACTGGCACTCCCCGGCTGGGTGCGGCAGCGGCTTGCAGCCTCCCCCTTGACGCATGGGCGGGGTGACCGGGAACCAGTTGGCGATGTCCGCGAGGTTCACCGGACACGTCAGCGATCCGCCATCGGGAATCGGCGGATCCGGAGTACATCGGTTAATGGTGGCGACTGCTTCCGCCGGTTGCACCGGCAGCGGTGGCGGAGCCTTGTCTACTGGCATTGGCGCGTCGACGGCGCCACTGTCCGCAGTCATCGGGCTGTCCGTGGTCGCCGGGCTGTCGGTACTCACCGCAGCGTCCATCCCACCGGAACCGCCCGTGGCCACGGTGCCGCCGGTGCTCACGACAGCACCGCCGGTACCGGAGGAACCGCCGGTCGCGTCGCTACCGCCGGAACCGGGGGGCCCCACGGTCGCCCCGCCAGACCCGATCGAGCCATCGGATCCGCCCGGATGCTGAGGCGCCTTATCCAGTTTGAATGGATCGACGCACGATTCGAGACCTGCGAGACCGGCAGCACAGATCCAGGCCCTCAGAAGGCGGCCGAGACAGCGTTTCGCCGCTGGCTCCGTTTGACGAAAGAACGCTCGTTCCATTAGAGGCCTCCTCAGTGGTGACGGGGGGCCGAATGGGAAATGATTCCGCGTAGCCAGACGCTAACGACACGGACCCAGCAACCTCCTCGGCGAGCGAAAAAGCTCTCAAACGAAGCGATGGACCTATTCCACCCCGAGACCCTGACGCGCCGCCGGTGGCCCGAGCGCCAGGCCATCCCATTTGCTAAGGAAAAAACAGTGTATACCGAAACGACTCCAAGAAACGACAGTGAACTACCTGTTAGTACCTGTCGGCCTGAGTTTCATTAATGTTTGCGCCAAGCCCCCCAGATCTTTACGAACGCCACCGGAATACGACATGCTGCGCCCCAGAAATTCGGAATGAACGCGCCGGAAATTGACGCGCAATCTGCTGACCCACAACCAGTGAAGCTCATGCATCGGCCGATCCTCGCTGCCTTCTGCCTGCTGTCGCTGTCCTGTGTGCCCACGCCCGCCTTCACGTCCCGCCGACTCGAGGACGGGACGTACCAGCTGCGGTGCAGGACGGAGCTGTCGCTGTGTCTGAGCCGTGTCGACGAGGTGTGCCGCGGAAAGTCTTACGACGTGGTCAGCGCGAATGATCGACGACGGCCGATCGACGTAACCATCGGCAGCTACCAGAGGGAGACCCGGTCCAGCGAGGCTATCATTCGTTGCACGCTCACCGACCCCACGCTGGTGCAAGGGGCCGGCGAACCAGCTTCCGCTCTGCCGTCGACGCCGGCGCGAACGTGCATTCCGGGCGCCACCCAGGCGTGCGTGGGGCCAGCGGCGTGCGCCGGTGGTCAGGCCTGCCTGCCCGATGGTTCGGGTTTCGGGCCCTGCAACTGCGGTCCGCCCGCGCATCCCCGCGACGCCGGCACCGACTGACGCACCCATCCGCGTCCGATGCCACGCCCTTAATCATTTGGGCCGGTCAAAATCGACCTGACAACTACCCGGACGGCGGTTGTCGCTATTCGCCGGTGAACAGGTATCGCCAGACCGGCGCGAACAGATAGGTGCCGTTAGCAGCTTTGGGTGAGCAGTCGCCGGGTGCGGCACTGAAATGCGCGCAGAGGGCCTCGCGAACGGCGACGTTACTTTGCAGGCGGTGGGCCTGACCGTAAGGCGAAGCGCTGCCGTCAACCAGGACCAGCGGCCCCAGGGACGGAAGCCCCAGCGTCTCCCACTCGGCCATCACCTCGACGTATCGGTCGGCGCGCTGATGAACGAACCCATAGAAAGCCTCGCTTGAGGTCACCGACCTTTCGATCGTGACCCAGCTGTCGTTGGGTGACCAGGGCGCGCCCAGCATCACCACGCGCGAAACGTTGCGGTTGAGCGCCGTGAAAACCGCCATGGTTCCCCCCGCGGAGAAACCGCCCACGACAATGCGCTCCCAGCGAGGCTCGTTGCCGGACAGATAAAACCCCCAGTCGCCGGCGGGGTTCGCGATGGCAAGATAGGCCAACATCCGGGCGACGCGTCTCTCCAGCGCGTGGGGCGGTGCAACCGTGATCGCGTCGCTTGCGTCGACGCCTTCAAACTGCTCGCGCTGCAACGCCGCGGCCGTGCACCGGACCCCGGTGAGGCAGCGCCGAACTGCCGACGCCCCGTTGACATAGCCCGGCAACACCACCTGGAAGCCATATCCCGCGACGATCTCCCCTAGCGGTCTTTGCGCGGCCGGGTCGGCGGCTTCCGAGGGGATGAGGACAACCAACTTTTCACGCTGCGCCTTCACGCGCGTGTCCCAGATGGCGTACTGCTGCTGCGGGATCGTCGACGAGGGGATCTCTGGGTCGGCAAGATGCGGTGCGACCACGAATGTCTCCAGCCGATTCGCAGACAGGTCCAGATTCGGGCGCGCCACCATCGGCCCCGATTCGATCGCGGGCCCCGCGTCGTCCTCTTGATCACCGCCCGCCTCCGCTGCGTCATCGGCGCCGAGCGCGGTGCCGTCAAAGGTGGCCGCTGCGCCGTCGTCGGCCACCGTTGCGTCAGAGGCACCACGCCGCGGTGGCTCGCCGCTCTCGCCGGCGAAGCCGGGATAGACCTCGCGACATGCGACCAGCGCCAGCCCCAGTGCCAGCGGCACGCAGACGAAGGCACGCGTCCCGGCACCCTTCGCGAACACACTGTACCGAACCCCTGCTCTCATGGGCCAATACGCATAACTCCACGGGGGCGATTGCGCCAGTGCCCGACCAGACGTAAGTCCGCAATCTTGTGAAGAAATTGTTAGCGGCGGCACGGTATCTACGGCCGCGATCGGGGAACTAGCCGTTTTGAACGGGATTCAACTACCCGCTACCGGAAACACACGATGCACAATCGCGGAACGCCGCCAGCGTCCGGTAGTACTCGCCCGCAGAGCCGCGCCGCTCCCGAACTACTGACGGGTCGCGGTTATTAGAAGACGGCGCCGAATCCCAGGGCGCTGCCGGCGCCGGCCCGGGCGCCCCCCGCCAGACGAAGCTTCAGCGCGGACATCCCGACGCTGGCGCTGATGAGGTAGCGGCCGAAGGAATATGTCGCGACGGGGCCGGCCAGGAGCTCCCACTCGGGCTCGCCCGCGGGCTCGTTGTTGTCGCGCTCCAGATCGACGCGAAGACGCGAATCAAGCCCCACGTGCAGATTCGAGGTCAGGCGGTGCAGGCCGGCGACACGGAAGTCGCCGTAACGTTCGACGTCGTCCAGTCCGAACCCATAGCCCACGTTACCCACCACTCTGGTGTCGCCAAAGGCGCGCGATAGCGCGACACGCGCGGTGACGGCCCGCACCGTGTTGAACCCTTTCGCCTCATAGACGCCCAGCACGGCGAGATCGACGCCATGGCGCTCCTGTCGGAGGGCGTCGACCCGCAGGCCGACCTCCGGACGGAAGGTTGCATCGCCGGCGGCGAAGGTGCCGCCGGCCCGCAGCGACAACCGGTCGAGGATCTGCGCCTCGATGACACTTTGGAAAACGGCCCCCTTCGCGGCGCCATCGTATCCCCCCTGGCCGTAGACCAGCGCCCGCTGCGCGTCGCTGCGCGCGCCCATGGTCCAGGGAAGGAACGCGCCAGACGCCACGCTCCCGTGCGAGCCGCCCAGGGTCGGCTGTGTCTCTGGCTCGGTCTCCGCACCCTGCGCGGCGGCCGCCGCCGCGAGCATCGTCAGGGCGATCGTCGCCACCGAAAACAAACGCGCCCCTGTCGAAAGGGACTGCATGCAGTTTATTTCTCACTGCCCCTCACTGCTTGTCAATCATGGTGGCGCGTAGCGCCGGTGAGGGTGTTGGGGCGACCCATCACACGTCTCTCTCGATCTGTGCAGGAGCGGCCGCCGCGGACAAGGACCTCCTCGTTCTTGTGTTCGTCCTCACCGCCGGCGTCCCCACCTGATTACGCCCGATTGCTTCTCCGCTCTCGGTGTGCTGCATTTGGCCGCCCGGGCCGAATGGTTCAGCAGAGCCGCGCCCGCCGACGCCGCCGGCGCCCATGAAGGAGCAACATGAATAAGACGGTCGTTCTCCTGGTCAACACACTCCCACGATTCCTGATGCTGCTGGCGTTTTCGCTGGGGATCACCTGCTCCGCGGACGACATTCCAGGCACCGGGGATCTCGAAGCGCAAGCCGCGCTGGTAGCGGTCCCCATCAATCTCCGCGCGCGGCCCTCGAGTTCGTCGGCGCTGCCGATCTCGCTCAGGTGGGACGCGGTGCCAGGGGCCACCAGCTACAACGTCTATCGGGCCACGAGCGCTGGCGCGCAAGATGCCGCGCCGTTCGCGACGACGACGACCAGCACCTTCACCGATGCCAACGTGACGGCCGGCCCGCCGCCCATCTACTTCTACAAGGTCGCGGCGGTCGGACCTGGTGGGACCTCGGGAAAGTCGGTTGAAACCTCGACGCCGACGCCGCTGCCGGTGTCGGCCGGCAGCGGAAATGTCGCCGGAGTCATCATCGGCAATCGAACCGTCTACTACGCCAGGGACGCCCTGCTGGATGGCTTCGACTGGTTCCAGAAGCTGAACGGTTGGTTCCCGCAACTGCTCGGGTCGTCGGGATCGATCGCGCCCGGACAGCTGGTCGTCGACATGGCCTACGCGGACATCGAGACCATGGCCTTCAACGCCGTGACGGTTCCGACCGGTGGTCTTTACACTGTGGCCTTTCGCTATGCCTTCGCTGCGGGTCTTTTCCCGAACGTCACCAACCGGCAGATGGGACTCATGGTCAATGGCGTGGTCATCACCCGGACCATGCGATTCCCCCGAACCGGTAGCTTCGACGTCTATCAGGAGTCGGCTCTGCAGGTGAACCTGCGTGCCGGACGGAATTCCATCATCATGTTCGCGGTGACAGAGCACGGGGTGTCCCGTGTCGACACCTTGGCCGTCAGTCCCGCCTCCGGCTCTTCTCCCGCCGCACCAACCAATCTGTCAGCGAGGCCCGGCGACGGCAGCGTCCTGCTGTCGTGGACCGGCAGCGCCGGTGCGACCTCTTACAACATCTACCGCGGCCCAGTCTCTGACGGCGAAGCGATCGCCGCGGTGGCAACCACCAATGGCTCGACCACGACCTTCACCGATACCGCGCGCACGAACGGCACGACCTATTTCTACAATGTCGCCGCGATAAACGCCGTGGGCACATCCCCATCCTCGAACGAAGTCTCGGTGAAGCCGGTCGCCGGAGGATCCGGCGCCGTCGCCATCGCCTGTGGGAACGGCGCGGTCGGGAACTTCGTCGCCGACGGCTTCTTCAGCGGGGGAACGGTCTCCTCCGGAACCACGATGGCCATCGACACCTCACCGGTTTCCAATCCGGCGCCGGTGACCGTCTACCAGCACGGACGCAAGGGCAATAGCACCTATACCGTGCCTGGTTTCACGCCCGGTAGCACGCGCACCGTACGTCTGGATTTCGCCGAGTTCTTCCATGGCGCCGCCGCCAAGCGAATATTCAACGTGACCATCAACGGAACCCAGGTGCTGACGAACTTCGACATCTTCGCGGCGGCGGGCGGGGCCTTTCGGGCCAACGCTCAGACTTTCACGACGATCGCGAATGGCCAGGGTCAGGTCGTCATCGCCTTCACCACCGGCGCCGCCGACACACCGCTTGTGAGCGGAATCGAGATCAACTAGCGGGTGCTTGCGGCCGCATCAAACACGAATGCTTCGACCATCGACTGTTTCCTCTCTGGCGTGTGTCGCGACGCTTGCGATTGCCTGCTCAACGTCGCCGAGCAAGAACCGCGACGCCGGCGTCGACGGCCCAAGCCCGGATACAAGTCGCGACGGTGGTTCCAAGGTCGGCGAGGTCGCCACGGACGAGGTCAATGACGCCGGCGAAGTCAATGACGGCACCGTCGCTGCCGAGGTCGCCGAGGCCGATGTTCCGTCCGATGTCGCCGGTGTCCCGGAGGCGTCCCAAGATTCGCCAGTTGATCGGGAAATCCCCAACCAGTCGGGCGCCGCACCGTGCACAAATAACAGCCAGTGTCGCAGCAACTTCTGCGTCGATGCCGTCTGCTGCGAGAGTGCCTGCAATGACGGTTGTAGCGCCTGTGCGACGGTGAAGACCGGTCGTCCCGACGGGATGTGTGCTGCTGACCGCAGCCGTGAGCGAATGGACTGCGGACCTATGGGCGACAGCTCTTGTTCGTGAGACCTGACGCTTACTGAACGACCGGCGTGGCCGGCTGGGGCGGCGTGGGCGTCATGGGCTGTGGTGGTAGTGGCGGCATGGGGCCGCCACCGTTGGGGACTACCACCGCGGGCGGTGTGCAGGCCGGGATCGCGCCACCGTGCTTGATGGTCAGCACGCCGGCGTCAATCAAGCTCCTGGCGAACACCGAGCCCCGGACGATCGTGACGCCAGCAAAGGCCAGGTCCGCCGTGGGCGCGTAGATTGATCCGAAGAACTCTTGCAGGCCGAGGCCGACCGACACGCGGTCGCTGCCCCCGATGAACAAGCGGAACGACGCCGGAGACTTCGGGTCACCAAGTGGCGAGAAGCCGACCAGGTGCACGGTACCGGAGACGTACAGATCCAGCGTCGCTCCGGTCTCCATCGTGATGGCCTGGGCGCCGATCTCGTCCAGGCTGCCGTCGATGTAGATCTGCACGTTCCCGCGGATGGTCAGCGCGCCGGCGCCAATGTTGCGAACGCCTTCGAAGAAGTACCGCCCGGTGTCGAGGGTCACGTGCTGCACACCGATGCTGAGCTGCGCGCCCGACGAGATCCCGTGCGCGGAGTTGTCGTTCTTGGTGCGCGCCTGCGCCACGGCGCCGGCGACGTCGAAGATGGTCCCGGCGTCGCAACCGCACGGGGGCTGCGTCGGCCCGTCGAAGCCCGCTTTCCCCCCCGCCATCTGACGGACGCCGAGGAACAGATCGTTGCCACCGACGCGCAGCTTGCCGCCGACGGTCAGAAGCCCGGCCCCGGTCAGATTGTCTTTGACCGCCAGATCCTTGCCGATAAATACCGCGCCCGCGGCCTTCACATCGGCGCCGCTGCGCAGCGATCCACCGATGTGCGACCCGGTGGCTGCGGTCACGTCCTTCCACGACACCCAGGATCCGGAGATCTCACTGCCGTTGGCGACCGTGCTGAAACCGTTGACGCCGACCGAACCTTCGCCCGATGCTCCCGCGCCCACCTTCAGCAACCCGAACTGCGCGAAATCCTCGCAGGTGCAAAGGGCGTAGCTGAAGGTGGACGGCCCCGCGCACAGACCGGGATTGGCACCGCGGGTTGGGGCGCCCGGGTCCAGAGCAGCGCTGGTACCGCTGGTTGCATCAAATGAGCAGGCGGCACCCAGCATCAGGGTCAGGCCAATCGTGGTGAACGTGAGTTGCTTCATGGCGGCGGGACCTCCGCCTCTGCGTATCAGCAAGGGACGGGCCACCGCGTCTGTCGCCTGCGCCCATACACGGCGCGGCCCAGGGAGCGCCACACCCCTGTCTCACCGCTGTATCGATGCATATCAGGAGACAGCATGGAAGCCTCCGGTCGTGAACGTCCTTGGCGCGTCGCGGCTGCCCGTGTACCCTGGCGCGCGGAGGCATCAGGCATCGTGCGGCGCGTCCGGCCCGAACAACTGAGCGCGCGCGGGACGTCGCGGACACCGGGCGCGGACTGACGAGCATGTCGGGACTGCTGGCGTCGGTGCTGCTGGCCATCGAGATCCACGCGTCGGGGAATTGCCCGGGGGGCGCCGATGTCGAGCAGCGGATCGGTCCGTTGCTGGGGGCGGAGACGGCGGCGCGCACCTCCGACGTCGCGACCATTAAGGAGAACGCGGACGGAAGTCTGCTGGTCTCTCTGGATGACAGCGACAGGCGACCCATCGGCGAACGCCGGTTCCCCCGGGCGGGGACATGCGCCGATCAGGCCGAGCGGATTGCCGTCACGCTGGCGATCTGGGAGGCGCAGATTCACCCGGAGATCGTCCTGCGTCTCGATCGGTTGTCCCCCGAAGTGGCGCCGGCCCGCGCGCCCGCGCCACCGGCGGTGACGCTACGGACAGATGCCTCCAGCGGGGCACCGCGTGCGCCGGCCCTCCTCTCCCTGGGCGCAGCTGTCGCCGGCGACTGGCAATCCGGCGCGTGGGTGCCGGCCGTTCGCGCCGACCTTGGGCTCGGGCGCACGGACGGGCGCTGGCGGGCGCGGCTGGCGGGGGTCGCAGTGGGGCAGCACACGCTGGATGTGCCGCCCGGGCAGGCGAGCTGGTGGCGGGCGATTCTTTCCGTGGGCGCCGACTATGACCTGGCCCGGGGCCGGCGCTGGGCCGTGGTCCTGGGCGGCGGCGCCGTGGCAGGGCTGGTGTCGATCTCGGGTTCTGGGTTCGCCCTGAACCGAACATCGCGCAGCATTGACGCGGGAGCTGAGCTTCGGGTGCGCGCAGAATGGAGGCCCGGGCGCGTCAGACCATGGCTGGGGGCTTTGGCTACCGGCTGGTTACGCCGGCAAAACCTGGATCTGCGGGGCTCTGCCACCTCCTCAACCTTGCCGCGCGTTGAACCGATGTTGGCGCTGGGTGCTGATTTCGTCTGGTGAGTTGAAACCTTTGTCCGGGCGGGGACACTCACCGTGGGCATGAGGTCGACGGCGGTCCGCCAAGGACGCGAACTTGCGGGTGAATCATCAGCCGCGCCGGCGATTCCGACGTTCAGCGCCGTGTACGCCCAGCACGCACAAACCGTCGCGCGCTGGGCCGCCCACCTGGGCGGGCCAGCGGCCGACGTCGAGGACATCACCCAGGAGGTCTTTCTGGTGGTGAACCGCCGCCTGGCGGACTTTCGCGGCGACAGCCAGCTGTCGACCTGGCTGTTCGGCATCACGTCGAAGATCGCGGCCAACGAACGCCGACGCCGGACCCTGCGCCAGTGGTGGTTCCGGCTGGTGCCGGACGCCGGCCTGCGCGCGCCGGTCGTCGTCGAAGGTGCCCTGGAGCAACTGGAGAAGCGACAGCAACGCGCGCTGTTCCATCGCGCGCTCGATCGACTGAACGAACGCCAGCGCCGCGTCCTGGTCCTGTTCGAGCTGGAGGAGATGTCGGTCGAAGAGGTGTCGGAGCACATGGGACTGCGGGCAGGAAACGTCCGGGTGCTGCTGCACCGCGCGCGCGCGGCGTTCTTGAAGAGCATGACCGCCTGCGAGCTGGAGGAGGCGCGCGCCGAAAGCACGCCGCGCGTGACCGGGTCGGCAAAGGAGCGAGGATGACCACTGGGAAAGAAGACATTCGGCGCTGGCGGCAGACGTCCAGCGACCCCCGAGCCCTCACCGCCCGGGCCGCCGATCTGGCGGACGCCGTGCGCGCCGTGCCGCCGCTGTCCCCCGAGACACTGGCGCGGATCAAGGTCGAGGTTCTGTCGCAGCGCCCGTCGCGGACCGGGCGGGGACTGCCCCTCGGGCTGCGGTTTGCGACGTTGATGGTGGTCGTGCTGGCCTCGGTCGCGACGGCCAAGGGGACGATGATCTTGTGGCGCCGTCACATCGCGGCGTCCGCGACACCGCCGGCGCCCACGCGGCCCAGCGCTCCGACGTCGGTCCGGTCCCGGCCGCGCGCCGTCGCTGCCGCTCCCGAGGAGAGTCCGGCTGTCGTGCCGCCGGAGGTGGTGCTCGCGCCCGCGCCGCTCGAGGTCCCGATGGTCCCCGCGACCACCTCACATGCCCACCCGCGACGAACAGCCATGGTGGGATCGCACGCGCCGTCGCGATCTCACGTCGCTGACGATCCCGCGCCGCTCGCCACCGAGGCGCAGCTGCTCGCACGCGCCCTCTCTCGCCTGCGCCAGGCCCACGATCCGGCCGGTGCCCTCGCTCTGCTTGATCAGCACGCGCGCGCCTTTCCTCACGGCGTTCTGGAATCGGAGGCGCTCAGCGCGCGCCTGGAGGCGGTGATCGAGATGGACGATCGCACGAGCGCGCTGCGACTTCTCGACGGTCGAAGCGCGTTCGCCGGGCGCCTCGGTAGACAGCAGCTCCTGACCCGCGCCGAGCTACGCACCAGCGCCGGCCGTAACGAAGAGGGGCTGGCCGATTTCGAACGGTTGCTAACAGCGCCGGGCGTGACGGCGGCACCCGGCGAGCTGGAACGGGCTCTTTACGGCCGGGCCGTGTGCCTCGGGCATCTGGGGCAGGACGAACGCGCGCGCGCCGACCTGATCGACTACGAGCGGCGATTTCCCCAGGGGAAATACGTCGCCGAGGTCGCCCGGTTGCTGAAGGGGACCGGCCCCGAACATCGGCAGTAACGTTTTCCATCGCGGCGACACCAAGCGGGTCACATGAAGACAACCGGACTATCGACGATGTTCTCCCTGGTTTCGGGCGCGCTGGTCTGCCTTGTCGGGCTTGCTGGTTGTGGCGCCCACAATGTCATCGGGCAGGTGGCTGACGGAGGTCCGCCGCCATCGCCGGGTCCCCGCTGCGTGGCCGCCGCCGCCACCGAAGCCACGTGCTCCGGCGGCGTCGACGACGACTGCGACGGGTTCATCGACTGCCTGGACAGCGAGTGCAATGGGCAGCCCTGCGGCAACGGGCTCACTTGCAGCGCGGGTGCCTGCCGCAAACCGTGCGCGCCCGGCGAAGCGTGCGTGCCCGAGCTTCCGGCCATCCAGAACGTCCGCGTCATCACGCGCGGCGACACCGCCACCATCGAGTTCGAACCGGTGGCGGGCGCCGTCGACTACCGCATCTATCCTGAACCCGCCAAGGCCGACTGGCTGATTGGCGCCACCGGCGAGGTCGGCGTCAAGAATGGGATCTACCGCTGCGCCGGCGATCGCGTGTTCCAGGCGCGTGAGGCCGACACGGCCAACGGGTTCGACTGTTCGCTGTCGGGCTGCGACAACGGCCGCCACAACTACGTCCGGTCAAAGGACGAATCGACGCTGGGCTACGTGTACGTGACGCCGGGTCCGGACCGACTGCCCGTCTATCGGGTGGCCGACCCCAGCGGCGGCGGCGGCTTCCGCAATTCGGATTGGGTGGTGCCGATCTACGCCGAGGCGAACAGCGCCGAATACGTCGTCGACCTGGCCGCGCGGAGTGCGCTGCTGTCCAAGGGATGGCGCGATGACGGCATTGCCTTCTACACGGCGAAGAGTGGGACCAAGACCGTCTACCGCATTCACTACGCGCATGGCGCCGACTGGCAGGGTGACAACGTCGTCTTCTTCTTCACCGATGGGCCCGAACACGACGCTCGCGCCGCCCAGCCAGCCGCGGAGATCGCCGACCTGGGGCCGCGGTTCTCGATCCTGGCCACGCAGCAACCAGGCAGCGTCGCGCTTCACCGCGTGACCTACCCGGGCAGCTTTGACGTGCTGGCGGCCGGCGAGGCCCGTTTCGATCAAGTGCTGCACCAGGGCCGACGCCCGGTGTGGTCGCTGACCTGGCCGGGCGTCAAGGGCGAGACCCGCTTCGTCATCGAGGCGCTCGACGCCGGCTGTCCGTTCCCGGGCGGGTACATCGCCGCCACCCACGCCGCCGCCGACATCGACCGCACCAGCGGCAATCCCTTCAACGAACCGTCGCTCACGCTGGACGAGGCGCGCCTGACGTCGGGCGAGGTCTTCATCAACGGCCAGCACGACCCCGCCGGCCGCCCCAAGCCCATCGCTCGCGCCTACGTCGACGTGACCCCGCAGGCGCAGCCGAAGATGGACTTCCTGGCGACCTTCGACGACGGCGCGGCCTGGGAGCCCTTCAAGAAATGGAAGGACAACAACGCCTTCGTCTTCCGCAATTCAACCTGGGCCATCGACACCAGCGGCTGCACCGACAACTTCACCTTCGGCCCCCTGCTGGGCCAATTCGTGATGGGCTTCTCCGACAGCGGTTCGAGCTGCAACATCAGCATGACGCCGCGCCAAGTCCCGACCAAGATCGCGCCCGACCACTTCCTGCACGTGCGCATGGCGACCGACATCCCGTCGACGGGACGGCGCTACCCGCAGATCATGATCACCACGGTGCCGCTGATGGATGATCCGGCGCCCGACGCGGGCAATGTCTTCAACGTCCCGGTGCACAACCGACTCGGCCGCGTCCCGTACGAGCTGGTCGGTCCCGACATGAAGGCCGGCACGGCCGACGATCTGCCGAAGTCGGGCGGACAGTCGATCGTCGTGCAGCCGTTCGGCGGCTACCAGGAGACGCAGATCGAGTACTGCGACGCGCGCGGCTGGGGCGTCAGCCAGCAGTGCGACCGCGCCAACGTCTATGGCTTTCACGCCGGCGACTACCAGGCGACCTGGAAGCAGTCCTGGTTGCCTGTCCCAGTCCAGGGCGATGTCGCGGGCTTTGATCGGCCCGTGCAGTGGGACGTGTACGCGTCGACGACGCGGGTCTATGTGTTCATGGACGGCAAGCCATCGGCGTGCGCCGTGCTGCCGGCGGGACGGATGCCGGCAGGTCCGGTGACGGTGGCCTACCG
>DASRQT010000176.1:0-10845 GCA_035696485.1 Polyangia bacterium
CTCCCAGCAGGACGCGACCGACCGGGCCAGATACGCGCCGTATTTCACCTGATCGCTGCGCGGCGGCGCCGTGACGTTCCTGGCCGGGGTATGGTGGATGAGACCAACCGACTTGGCGAACTTGAACATGAACGGAAAGCGGTTGACGCCCCGGTCGATGCCGTTTCGCAGCGGCGTCACCTGGCGCAGGTAGGCGACGATCGCGCGCACGTCGCTGTCGGCCATGCCCCCGTACGAGATGAACGGCATGGGCGGCATCATGAGATCGTCACTGGCGCGCACACCGTCCCGGATGGCGCGCATGATCTGATCGTCGGTCCAGTTACCGATCCCGGTCTCGGGATCTGGCGTGATGTTGGGCATGACGATCTTGGCCCCCAGGCCGAGGTCGTCGATCACCTGGCCGCCGCCCAAAAAGGCATCGGTCCGCTCGCCCTCCAACCACGATGAGCCGATTCGCGGCGTGTGACAGGTCCCGCACGCGGCGACCTGGTTCACCAGGTAACGGCCACGCTCAACGTTCTCGGTGGTTGCGGGCACCTTTTCCAGCGTCGTCGGCCGGATATATTTGCCGCTGCAGGCTGTCGTGCTGGCGGCGATGACCGCCAGCAGCGCCACCTGGTGCGTCAGGCATCGCGCAAAACTGGACCTGTTCCTCATGTGTCCCCCTGTTGTCCCTCTACGGCAGACAGAAGATCCTTGTCAAGGCGCCTTCGTTTCCGGGTGCAGCACCGCCGCCAGGTGCTCGAGGCCCGCGACCGCATGGTGCGAGACCACCGACAGGGCCGAGGCTGGGATGTGGTACACGCGTCGCGTGCGGACGGCGGTCAAGGCCGTCCAGGCCGGATTGCGCGCCAGCGTCGACATCGAATCGATGTTCTCGGCGTAACGGGGAATGATGATGACCGCGGGATCGACCGACAGTACGGTCTCGAGCCCCAGCTTCACCGGTCCGCGAAGACCCAGCTCGCTGACCACGTTCACCCCGCCCGCCGTGTCGATCATGTCGTCGATCAAGGTCCCCGCCCCGACGCTGTACGCCGGCACGTCATAAAGGAGGACCCGCACCCGCGACCGCCCCGACACCCGCGCGCGCACCGCCTCGATCCGCCGTTGCGCGACCGCGATCAGCACCTCGGCCTCACGCTCGGCGCCGATCGCGGCGCCCATCAGTCGAACATTCGCCAGCACGTCGGCGAGCGCGTCGAATCGAGAAAATCGCAGCAGCGGAACCCCCGCCCCCTGCAGCAGCTTGACCGCGTTGACGTCGGTGAAGCTGGTGACGAAGACCAGATCAGGACGCAATTCGACGATCTGTTCGGCCTCGGCGCGGATGCGGGTCACCGACGGTGGAAAGATCCCGACCGCGTTCGATGTCTCAGGTGCGTCGACAAAGCGCGACACCGCCGCTACACGTCCGGGATCGACCAGCGCCGCCAGGATCTCGTCGGCGGCCAGGAACGTGGACGCGATCCGCACCGGGGGTGACGCCAGGACGTGAACATCGCCGGCCGGGTCGACGATCCGTTTGGGGAAGCCCTGCCCTTCCAGGCGGCTGTCCGACAGTCCGCGCGCGCCGATGATGGCGCCGCGAATCGCGCCGCCGAACAGGACCGGCGCCGCCACCGGCAACACCATGAGCACCACCAGGCCGACCTTCCAATGCTGCGCGCGATGCTGCGCGCAATGCTGCACGGGATGCCGCGCGCGCTCCCGGACACCGTCAGTCGGCACTGCCGGGCTCCCCGCCGGGAGGCAACGACGCGATGGGGATCACGAACGGCCCGCCCTCCTCGTCGCTGCGGACCACGGCACGAACGTGGAAGAACCGCGCCAGATTCGCCGCCGTCAGCACCTCGCGCGGGGGCGCGTCCGCGCGCAACTCCCCTCCCGCCAGCAGCAGGATGCGATCACAGCTGCGCGCCGCCAGCGACAGGTCGTGCAGCGCGACCAGAACGCACCGCCCCTGCCTGGAGATGGCGCGCAGCAGTTGCAGCGCCTGCAGCTGGTGCGACAGATCCAGGCTGGCTGTCGGTTCGTCCAGCAGCAGCACCGGCGCCCCCTGCGCGATGGCGCGTGCCAGGTGGACCCGCTGCCGTTCTCCCCCCGAAAGCTCGGCCACCGGACGTTCGGCCAGCGCCGCGGTGTCGGTCAACATCATGGCCCGTTCGATGGTGTCGACGTCGGCAGGCCCCTCCGATTGAAAACGCCCCAGGTGCGGCAGCCGTCCCAGCGCGACCACGTCGCGCACCGAGAACGGCAGCTCGGGCGGCGACTCCTGCGGCAGCAGCGCCGCGCGTCGCGCGATCTGTCGGCGCGACAGCAGACCGACATCGTCGCCGCACAGACGGACGCGGCCGCTGGCCGGCGCGCAGAGGCCCAGCACCAGGCGCAGCAGCGTCGATTTTCCCGCCCCGTTCGGCCCGCAGACGCCGATCAGCTCGCCCGCCCCGGCGGTGAACGACAGGTCGCGCAGCACCGGCCGGCCGAGCTGGCGGTACCCGAACCCGACCTCCTGCGCCTCCACCAGCGGCCCGACCGGCGCCTTCACGACGCGGCGACCTCGCCGCCACGCCGGACCAGCAGCGCGAGAAAGATCGGCGCACCGACCGCCGCCGTCACCACGCCAACCGGGATCTCACCGGGAGCAAGCACCGTCCGCGCCACCAGATCGGCGAACGAGACGAACACCCCACCCAGAAAAAACGACAGCGGCATCAGCACGCGATGTCCCGGCCCCACGGCCAGGCGAACAATGTGCGGAATCAGCAACCCTACGAAACCGACCGGGCCGGCGACCGCGACTGACGCCCCGACGATGAGCGACGTCGCCACCGTCAGGATCAACCTCACGCGCGGCAGGTCGACGCCCACCGACTGCGCCCCGATCTCGCCCAGCAGCAACGCGTCCAGCGATCGCGCGTGCGCGATGACGACGGCCGCACCCACCACAACCGCCGGCGCGCCCAGCAGCACGTGGTCCCAGGTGCGACCCTCGAGCCCGCCCAGCAGCCAGTACATGACCTGCCGGCCGACCTCGTAGTTGTCCAGCGACAGCGAGAGAACAAATGTCACCAGCGAGACGTTCAGCGCACTGACCGCGATCCCGACCAGCAGCAGCGTCCCGGTGAAGATGCGCCCGCGCCCGCGCCGCGCCGCGATCACGAATACCAGCAGCGCCGTCAGCACCGCGCCGGCGAAGGCGGCGACTGGAAGCAGCCAGACGGCGTGCGCCGACAATCCTAGGGTGATGACCAGGACCGCCCCCAGCGAGGCCCCGGACGAGACCCCCAGGATCCCGGGGTCGGCCAGCGGATTGCGAAACAGCCCTTGCAGCGTCGCCCCCGCCAGCGCCAGTCCGCCGCCCACCATCAGGCCCAGCAGCGCGCGCGGCAACCGGATGCTCCAGACCACCGTCTCCTGCCAGCCGCCGGAGCGCCGCAGCAACGCGGCCAGCACGTCGCCCGGCGGAATCCGCGCCGATCCGAGGAACGTGCCCAGGGCAACAGCGACGCACACCAGCGCCGCGCATACCAGGACAGCCGCCAGGGCCCGGACGCGCGACCTCCTGTTGCGCAGCATCGCGGCAGGATGTACTCGATTCTCCCTTTTCACGCTATCTTTCCCGGGATGGACGGCCAACCGCAGCGCCCGGCCGACGTCCCCGAGGCAGCCATCTGGCTGGACGAGTCGACCGAGTGGCAGCACGTCCCGACCGACGAGGCCGGCCTCAAACACGGCGTCGTCCGCAGCTGGCGTCCCGACGGAACCCTGGTCAGCGAGACCACCTACGTGCGCGGCACGGCCAACGGCCGCTACCGGCGCTTTCACCCCAACGGAACCGTCGCCCGCGAGGGTGTGTTCGTCGACGGAAACCTGGACGGCACCCTGGTCGCGCACGGCTGCGACCAGCCGACCACGGAGCCGATGCAGAGCTGCTGCGTCCCCGACAACGCGTGGCAGCTTCAGATCGACTATGTCCACGGCGAGAATAGGGGTCAGCGCTGGTACGACCGCGCCGGCGTCCACATTCTTCCCAGCGGCCGTCCCTTCCCCCCGCGCCCGGACAGCGTCCCGCCCGAGGCCCGCTTCGAAGAAGAGGGCGACATCTGGACCATCACCCCGTACACCAATGAAGCTCAGCCGCACGGGGTTTGGCGCCGCTGGTCGCGCGCCGGCGTGCTGCTGGTGCACGAGGAATATGCAGCCGGCCAGCGCCACGGCCCGTCGCGATACTTCCAGCCCGACGGCAGCCTGTGGGAGGAGGCGCACTTCCAGGCCGGCACGCGCAGCGGACCCTACCGCATGATGGGGGTCCCCCCCGGCCGCTATCCCGACCAACGGATCGTCGAAGAGCGCGGCCACTTTGACCGCAACCAGGCTGTGGGCGTGTGGACCTTGCACGACCAGTCCGGGACCCAGCTTCGTCGCTACGATCTTGGCATCGCCGTCGACGACGATGTCCTGGCGGCGTCACCGGTGTTCGCCGACCAACCCCCGACACAGGCTGCGGAGCCGGCGGCGGCGTGGGCGGCGCTGTCCGAGACCCTGGAATCCGATGGGCGTCTGGGCGAGTCGGTGATCGCCATGGCCCGCGCCACGGCGTCCGCTCGCGACGCCGACGGCCTGAAGCTGTTGCTGGCGCGCCGCTGCTTCGCGGTCACCGACAGCGCCGGCGAGGGCATGGCCCTGGACCTCGCCAAGAGCGCCGACGGCGATCGTGGTCTCTTGCTGAACGCGTTCGGGCGCGGCGCCGATCCGATCGGCATCCTGCGCACGCTCGCGGCGGCGCTGGGACGATCCGACGGCGTGGCGCTGGACATCGCCGACGCCGCCGTGTTGCTGGCGCCAGCGCGCGCCGACTGCCGGGTCACGCGTGCCCTGATCCGGATCCACATGGGCGACCTGGCCGGCGCCACCGCCGACGCCGCCCACCTCCCCGACGACTGGTCAGAGCAGCGCGATTTCATCCTCAACTATGCGCGCGTGCTGTTTCCAACCTTCGGTTTCTGGCCGGCAGCCCACGCCGTGGAGACGCTTTTCCCCGAGGTCCCCGACGGGATCGATCAGCCTCTCGACGCCGTGCGCGCCTGTGTACAAAAGCTGGCGACGCGCCTTGTGGCCCTGCGCCAGACGATCCTGGCGTCGTTTCACAAGGTGTCGCGTACCGCGAACGGGCCGCCGACCTGGCTCCCGCCCGATCTCAGCGGACTCTTGCCCGCGGGCCCGGTGGCGCTGACCACCTGGCAATACGACGAGATCGTCGAGGACGAAGCGTCGCAAGAGGATGCGCCCGAAGGCAAGAACGACGCGGGTAACGGCGACGCTGTTGGCGGCAACACCGCCACCACGACTCCCGAAGCCACCCTGGTCACCGTCGACGAACGGCTGTCGCTGGAAGCCATCTCGCTGGCGACGCTGATGCGTTTGGCGCGACGCGAGTGGTGCACCTTGACCTGGCTGTGCTGGTGCACGGGCCTTGACCACGTCGCGCTGCCGACGGTGCTGGCACCGCCCGACGCCTTCGGCAAAGCCTGCGGTATGTCGGTGGAACGCCTGTGGCGCTGCGAAGACAAGGTCATCACGGGGGGTCTGCGCGCGATGTCGCAGAAGGTGCCCGGGTTTACCTGGGAAGGGATCGCCGTCGACGACCTGCCGCCGCTGCTGGCGGAGATCGCCTGCGACGACTATCGAGAGCTGCGCGCCCTGTTCTTCTGGCTGTGCGACGCCGGGCTGCAGTCCCTCTGGCAGGACAACCTCCGCGGCAACGCGTGATCGCCACCTCAGTCCTCGCGCTGCCAGGCCGGCTTGGCCGCGGCGACGCTGCGGTAGTGATCGCGCAGGGTCAGGCGCTCGGCCGCCGCCTCGTCCACCAGCAACGTCGCGTGCGGGTGTAGTTGCAGCGCCGACGATGGGAAAAAAGCGCGCAGCGGACCCTCGACAGTCTCGGCGACGGCCGTTGCCTTGTGGGCGCCGACGGCGACCAGCACGCAGCGGCGCGCCTCGAGGATGGTCGCAATTCCCATGGTGATCACGTGGCCGGGCAGCTCTTCGCCGGCCGGGGCACAACCCCGGTTGGCCGCGCGCGTAACCTCTGACAGCGTCTTGATGCGCGTGCGCGATCCCAGCGACGACGACGGTTCGTTGAACCCGATGTGGCCGTCGCGGCCGATCCCCAGAAGCTGCAGATCAATCCCACCGGCCTTGCGAATCGCCGCCTCGTAGGCGTCGCACTCACCGGCAACGTCAGCCGCCATTCCATTCGGCAGGTGAATCTGCGCCGCCGGAACGTCGACGTGATCGAAGAACGCCTCCGCCATGTACCGCCGATACGAACACGAGTGGGTGGCATCGATGCCGACGTATTCATCCAGGTTGAACGTGCTGACGCCGCGGAAGCTGAGCCCGTCCTGGCGGTGCTGGCGAACCAGCTCGGCGTAGATGGGACCGGGCGTGATGCCGGTAGCCAAGCCCAGCACCGCGTTCCGACGCGCGCGCACCAGGTTTGCGATGATGCGCGCCGCCCGCAGGCAGACCTCTTTGCCCGACGGCAAAATCAGAACCTCCATCGGCGGCGGTTATATCACTACCGATACGCGGCGACGGCCCGGCGGCAGAAAGCACAGTCGCCCGCGCGATGGGCGTGATCGAATCTGCCGTAGGTCGCGCGGCGCGCGCTGTCCAGGCTGACCAGGACCGCCGCCGCAAGATCGGCGGGATCGGCGGCGGGATCGGCGGCGGGATCGGCGGCAGGATCGGCGGCGGGATCGGCGGCGTAGTCGGCAAGCTGATCGGACGGCTCGGACTTCAGCCAGGTCGTCGCCTGCCGCGGAATCTGCGGTGCCGGATCGCTGATGGACCGGAACGGCGGCGCGCCGTCGGACTCCGGGACGCGCAGCCAGACCACCGGCGTCACCGTCTCCGACTGCAGCGACTCCGCCGTGACGATCCGGACCGGTCCCACCCGCTCGCGCGCGCGGCGAATCGGCGTGAACTCGACGTCGATGGCGAGGGCCTCGGTCGGGCGCGCTGCACCTTCGTCCACCGTGACAGTCAACGGAACCGTCTCGCCGTCACCCCCGCCGGTGGTTGCCAGCAGATGCCTCGCCTCCGCCGATAGACGGATTATCGCCCCCGCAACGTCCGGCCGCCGCATCCCGCGAACAGACCCCGTCGCGCTACCGCGCTCACGCGGTGGCGGCGAATCGGATCCGGCTATTTGGATGCGGTGTGCCACGATGTAGGCTACTGTACGAAATTTGGTCACCGGATCAAGAACAGCAATGACTCTTTGGTCCGCGTGCGGCAACTCCCCCTTCGCGACGCTCAAAGTCTCGGCTTCTGAGATCGTACTTGCTTGACCCTGATCGCCGGCAACCGGCGGGGGCGGGCTGCTGTAAGCTCGCGGCGCGGAGCCACCTTGCCGTCCCGACCAAGCAGCGAACGTGACGACTCCGAGCTGGCGGCGCGAGCGCGCGCCCTGTTGCTGGCCGAACGCACCGGCGTGCTGTCAACACTGTCAGTCCACCGGGCAGGGTATCCCTACGGTTCGGTGACCCCCTACGCCCTGTCCCGCCGGCGGCAGCCGATCATCCTCATCAGCAGCCTGGCCGCGCATACCAAGAACCTGGTCGCCGATCCACGCGCCTGCCTGTTCGTGGGCGATCACCACGCCGCGGATGATCCGCAGGCTGGCGCGCGGGTCTCGCTGCTGGCGCGCGCGGCCGTCGTGCCGCCGGTTGAACAGGCGGACGCTCGCGCGCGTTACCTGGCGCGCGTGCCGCAGGCGCGGCGCTACTTCGAGACCCACGACTTTGCCCTGTGGGAGCTGGCGGTCGAGGAGCTGCGGTTGATCGCCGGGTTCGGCAAGATCTGCTGGCTGTCCGGCGCGGCGGTGCAGAGCGATCCCGATGACGATCCGTTGCGGATGCACGCACCCGGGATATGCCAGCACATGAATGAAGACCACGCCGACGCGCTGCAAATTTTTTGTCAGGCCGCCGGCACCGATCCGTCCGCCGTACACATGGTCGGGGTCGACGCGCTGGGGTTCGATCTGGAGACCGCCTCCGACCGCCTGCGCTTCGACTTTCTCGACGAGGTGACCACCGCCGACGACGTCCGGCGCGCCGTGATCGCCCGCCTGGCCCAGGCCCGCAAGACGCTGGCCGAGCCAACCGTCAGCTGATACACGCGTCAGCCAAACACAATCGTCCTGTTACCCGAGATCAACACCCGGCGTTCGAGATGGCTGCGCACCGCGCGCGTCAGCACCTGCCGCTCCAGCTCGCGGCCCTTCTGGATCAGGTCCTTGACGTCGTCGCGGTGGCTGACGCGGCAGACGTCCTGTTCGATGATCGGCCCTTGATCCAGCTCGCTGGTGACGTAGTGGGCGGTCGCCCCGATGACCTTCACGCCCCGTTCCATGGCCTGGTGGTAGGGGCGCGCGCCGACGAAAGCCGGCAAGAACGAGTGATGGATGTTGATGATGCGGCCCGGCCAGCGCTCGACGAACGCCGGTGACAGGATTTGCATGTAACGCGCCAGCACGATCAGGTCGACCTTCAGCTCGTCCAGCAGCCGCTGATGCTTGGCCTCCACCTCGGCCTTGTTTTGCGCGTCGACCGCCATCTTCTCGAATCGGATCTCGAAGTGCCCGGCCACCGACGCCAGGTCGTCGTGGTTCGAGATCACGACCGCCAGATCGCCGCCCAGCTCGCCCAGCTGGTGTGACAGCAGGAGATCATACAGACAGTGCGGCATCTTGCTGGCGAAGATGGCGATCCGCGGACGCACGTCGGAGTACGAGAGGTCCCAGGACAGGTCAAAACGGCCCGCGGTCTCCGCCACCGCCGCGGCGATGCCGGACCGGTCCAGCTTGAAATTCGCCAGGTCGAACACCAGGCGCATCGAAAACAGGCCGGTCTCGCGATCGGCGTGCTGGTCGGCGTCGATGATGTTCCCGTCATTGCGAAACACGAAATCCGACAGCGCGGCGACCAGGCCGGTGCGGTCGCGGCAGCTCACCAGCAGGGTCGCGGTCACCGGCGGCGAAGGGGGGAAAGTGGTGGGGGCGGCGCACATGGTTGCCGCCAGTTTAACCGGGTAGATTCCCTCGATGTGGCTGGAAGGTTCTTGTCAGTGCGAGAAAGTCCGATTCCGGGTCCAGTCCGAGACGCCGGTCCCCTACATGTATTGCTTCTGCTCGATCTGCCGGAAGCTGTCCGGCAGCGCCTTCGGGTGCAATGTCATGGGCAAGCGCGCGACGCTGAAGGTGACCGGCCGCAAGCACCTGCGCAAATACCACCCGCGCATCCGCAACCCCGGCCGCCCTACCGTCGTCAGCGAGGGGGAACGCTGGTTCTGTGACGTGTGCGGCACGCACCTCTGGGTCATGGACGACCGCTGGCCCGAGGGGATGTGGCCGAACGTCGCCGCCATCGACACGCCGCTGCCGCGCGCGCCCGAGCACGTCTTCATGATGGTGCGATTCAAACCCGACTGGGTCCCCCTGGACAGCCTCGGCCCCGGCCAGCGTTTTGGCCGCTACCCCAAACTATCGATCGCCGCCTGGCACGCCCAGCACGGTCTCACCACCCCCGACGATCCACCGATCCGGTCCCCTCGCCCCCGATGGGGGAGAGGGTTAGGGTGAGGGGGCCGCGACTTCAGGGGACGGTTCGGACGACGCGACCGTCGGGGAGCTGTTCCACCATGCCGACGATGCGTCCGTCCGCGCTGCGCACGTAACCGGCCTTGTCCCCGACCTTCACGATCTCGACCGACCCGGCGTTGCCGGACGCGTCAACGTGGCGGATGCGCAACGTTTCCCCGTCCACGCGCTCAACCCTGACCACGCTGCCGTCCTCGAGCTTCTGGTCCTGAGCAACCACCACGCTGCCGCCATAAAACTCGATGACGTTGAAGATCAGGATGTCGCCCAGCGCCGCCAGCTCATAGACCGGGATGATGAGGAGGCCCCACATCACCAGGCTCTCGGCCAGCTTGTGGCCAACGCCGCGGTTGAAGTCGTAGACGGCGTTCACCAGCCGGAAGCGGCCAAAGCAGCCGGCCGCGCTGCAGAGACAGAACGCGACCGCGAAGAACGCGACCGCCCTGCGAAGTCGTTGGCTCATGTCATCCCCTCCTCGTTGCCGCCGCCGATGCCGCCGGCACGCCGCGCCGTTTGCGCACGGCTTCGGCCAGATCCTGCAGCACAGGAACGGTCTCGGTCCAGCCCAGGCACGCGTCGGTGATGCTCTGCCCGTAGGTCAGCGGTTTGCCGGGGACGCGATCCTGGCGGCCGGCCAGCAGGTGACTCTCGATCATCACGCCGGTGATGGCGGTCGAGCCGCCCCTGATCTGATCGCCGATCTCGCGCGCCACCTGCGGCTGGCAGGTCGGGTCCTTCCGGCTGTTGCCGTGGCTGCAGTCGACCATCAACTGCGGCGGCAGGCGCGCCTTCTGCAGCCCCGCGACCGCCTTGGCGACCCCGTCGGGCTGGTAGTTCGGCCCCTTGGACGACCCGCGCAGGATGATGTGGCAGTCGGGATTGCCGCGCGTCGCGACGATCGCCGAGAGCCCCTGCTTGGTCACCGACAGGAACTGATGTGGGTGCGAGGCGGCCTGGACGGCGTCGATGGCGATCTGGATGTTCCCATCGGTCCCGTTCTTGAACCCGACCGGCACCGACAGCCCCGAGGCCAGCTCCCGGTGGACCTGGCTCTCGGTGGTGCGCGCGCCGATCGCTCCCCAGCTGACCAGGTCGGCCACATATTGCGGCGTGATGGTGTCGAGGAACTCGCAACCCGACGGTAGGCCCATCTGGGCCAGGTCCACCAGCAG
>DASRQT010000177.1:0-21532 GCA_035696485.1 Polyangia bacterium
GCCGCACCTCGCCGCCCAGGGTGAAGCCGTCGTCGACGTCGCCCGTCAGATCCAGATCGAAGGCGAGGTCGTCGATCTCCAGCACGTCGGGGCTCCGGTAAGCGAGCCGCTCGCCGTGCAAGGGCAAATCGACCTCGCCCGGCTCAAACGGCACCAGGCGCTTGAAGGCGACGTGGCCGGCGCGGACGCCCGAAGCCCCGATGACCAGCAAGCCGCGATCGTCCAGGCGGACACGCACGTCGCGCAGCGCCAGGCCCGAATTGTTGACCTCGATGATACCGCTTTGGACTTCGACGATGGTCCCGAGGTCGCGCATCCGGAAGGTGATGGTGCCGAGGTCCACGCGCCCCTGGACCTGCGGCTTGGCCAGCGTCCCGCGCAAGGTGATCTTGAGACGCGCCCGCCCCTCGGCGTCGGAGACGGCGTCCGGGGCCAGGTAGGGCAGCAGGCGCGCGCTGATCTCGCCGTCCACGTCGACCGCGACGTTGGTCGGCTGGAAGCCCGGGCCCAGGGCGGCGCTGCCCGACAGGCGCACGGTCGACCCCTCGACCGACACCGACACGGCCTGCACCTGAACGCCGTTCTCGTCGAGCTCGAACGCGCCGCCCCCGACCGTGACCTCGCTGTCAAAGTCGACCGGCTGTATCCGGACCGGCGACGCGATCTCGACCCGTCCACGCAGGATTGGCTTGGCGGTCGTCCCGCGCGCCGTCAACTGGACCTTCAGATCACCGCTGATCTTTTCCACCCTGCCGCGCAAGAAGGGCTGCAGCAATTCGAGATTCAGGTGACCGGCGGCGTCGCCCTGGATGCCGGATGCGTCCAGCCGGCCCTGCGCGTGAAACTCCCCCCCGTCGGTGGCGAAGCGCGCCTCGTCTAGCACGATCGTCTCGCCGCGCACGGTGGCATGAATCGGCTTGATCGCCTCCACGCGCAGTCTCTGGACGGTAGTCTCGCCGTCGGGCCCCTCCACGGCGCGCGCTATCGACAGCCACAGCTCCGACAGCAACACATCCACCGCCAGCGGCTTGCCCGGCTCCAGATCCACGGTGACCCGCCCCGAGGCGATGCCGCGGCCGTCTCCGAACGCCAGCAGCTCGGGCGCCAGCGCCTCCAGGGCGACGCGCTGGAACTCCAGCAGACCGTGAATCCCCGGTCCGCGCGGGCCCAGCGCCACCTTGGCGTCGACGTGGAAACGATCGAACAGGAAGCCCTGCACCGACACCACGGGCCCTTCCGGACCAGTAACCGTCGCCAGGGTCAGCTTTCCGCTGCCGAGAGCGACCCCGCGCGCGACGACATCGGTCAGGTTGACGTCGCCCGCGACCTGAGGTTTGTCCGGAGTGCCTGACACATTCAGGAGCGCGCTGATGTTGCCGGCCAGCGCAACCCCCGCGTCGGCGACGCCCGGCAGCGCCTGCAACGGAATCTTGCTGGCGACGACCTGCAGGCTGAGGTCGTTGCGTGGCAACGTCACCGTCCCCTTGACCTCCAGCGAGCCGCCCGCCTTGCGCGCCACGCGCAGCGTCCGGATCTCAAGTCGGTTGTCGGCAAAACCCAGGTCGACCGGACCCAGCCGGTAGTCGTCGCCGTAAAGGCGCACGTCGTTGCCGGCCGGAATCGCCACCGTCGCGGTCACGTGGTCGAGGGGCCCTTGCGCGTGAACCTCGAGCGATACCCGCCCGGCGACGTCCGGGATGCCGGCCAGCTGCGCCAGATCCAGCTTGCTGGCGGAAAGCTGCGCATCGAGCACCGGCGAGCGCAGCATGTGGTCCGTGTTCTTCGTGTAAAGCTGGAGCTGCCCGCCCGCGCGCAGCGTCCCGCCGAAGGCCGCGCCCGACAGCGAATCCAGGCGCGCGATGCCGTCGCGCATTCCAAACCGCGCCTTGAGCTCGGGGACCGTTCGCCCGGAGGCTCCCGCGCCGTGGACGACGGCGTCACCGTCTGCGGTCGGCTGGCGCAGGGTGCCAGCGACGTTCGCCGTCAGGCGCGCGTCCTTGGCCAGCGGCGGCAGCCCCATCGTCTGCAGCAGCTTGCCGAGCTCAGCTGCCACCACCTCCAGCCCCAGCTGGACCAGCTGACGCTCGAGATCGACCGATCCCTTGGCGGTGGCGTTCGCGCCGGGCACCTCCACGACCAGACCGCTGGTGCTGATCCGCTCGGGCGCCAGCCGGGCGTCGCCGTGTACGCGCACGGTCGGCGGCAGGCCGGCGGCGCGCGTTCGCAGGAGGCGCAGATCCAGATTCTTGATGTGGGCCGACTTGCGCCCCAGATCGGCGGCGGCCAGCACGCGGCCCGAGATCTTTCCGCCACCCACCGGGCGGACCGCGAGGGGAAGGTAGCTGTCGGTGCGAAAGTCGCGCAGCCGCAGATCAGCGTCCAGACGAAGCGTCTCCGTCGCCAGCCCGGCGTCCAGATCCAGGCGCCCCCCCAGCGGCGCAGCAAACCCAAACCTTTTCACCGAGACCCTGCCGGCGCCGCCGTCGAACCCGAGATCGAAGCCGATCCCCAGCGCGCGGTACTGCTGGTATTGCGCATCCAGCCCCGAGAACTTCGCCGCGACCTTCAACTTTTCGAAGGTCTCGTGAAGGTCGATGGTCACACGCGCGCCCTTGCCGCTGATGCCCAGGCCTTCGATCTTCTTCCCGGCGACGACCGCCGCCAGCGCGTCCGCCGCTTCCAGCAGGTCGACGTGCAGGTCGATGCCCGGCACGGACGTCTCGCCGTAGATGCCGGTGAAGAAACCCTTGCCGATCAGGCGCGACTGGCCGGTGTCGGCGTGATTGACCTCGAGGAGGATGTCGTCGGGCCGGTCCTGCGTCGTGGCGACGCGGTTGATCGAGACCTTGTCGAAGGGCAGGACGTTGTCCTCCATGATGCGCAACCAGCCGCCGCCCTCGGCCACCACCGGTCCGGCGTCAAAGCCAAAGATGGGATTCTTGGGATCGACCGCCGACTGGATCAGCGACGCCGACGCGCGCGCGTTTCGTAGCTCCAATCCCCAGGCGGGAAAATCGAAGATGGCGCTCAGGTCGGCGAGATCGGAGTTGACGATCTGAAAGAAGCCGCCCGGCGCGCTATCGGCCTTGGGCGGCGGCACGGGCGCTGGTTTCTTGGAGGCCAGCGCGGCCAGAAACCCGATCTTCTCCTCGTTCTTCATGCGCGCGAAGCGCCAGGTGGCCTTCGGCGCCTTGAGGTCGTGAATCGAGAAGCTGCCGCCGATCAACGTGCGAAGCTTGACCCGCGCCTCAAGGTGCGGGACGTCCAGGACCACCGTCCCCTCGGGATCGGTGATGCGCAGGCCGTCGACGGTGATGGGACTCGGCGTGTCGGTGATGAGATCGGTCAGCGCGCGCAGCCGCCAGCTGACGCCGCCGATCTCCAGCTTGCCCCGGTTCTCGGGCAGCGAGGATTCGATCAGCCGGCCGAGGCGCGACCCCTGCAACACGACGGACGCCGCCAGCACCGTGATCCCCAGGAGTCCAATCAGTCCCCCGGCGGTGATTCGCATCACCTTTGCAAATTTCGGCCGAGCCACGGTCTATCACTCTGCCACAGGGACCGCGTGGTCCGATACCGGGGGCTGTTGTAGGGTACTGGCCTCCATGAGCGCGAAGCCCAGCCTCTACATCCTGGACGCCCTGAACTTCCTGTTCCGGGCCTTCCATGCGCTGCCCCCGCTGACCACCACGAAGGGGATGCAGACCGGCGCGATCTATGGCCTGTGCCAGATGCTGCTGCGGATTGAACGCGAGCAGAAGCCGACGCACCTGTGCGTGGTGTTCGACGCGCCCGGGGGCGACAACTTCCGCCGGAAGATCTACCCCGAATACAAAGCCCATCGCCCGCCGATGCCGCCCGAACTGGCCGGCCAGCTGGAGCTGGTCCACACGGTCATCGGCGCGTTCGGCATCGCCACGCTGTCGGTCCCCGGCTTCGAAGCTGACGACGTGATCGCGACGGTGTCGAAACAGGCGGTCGCCGCCGGCATGGAGGTCGTGATCTGTTCGTCTGACAAAGATCTCCTGCAGCTGTGCGGTGACGACGTCGCCATCCTGGACACGATGAAGAACCGGCGCCTCGGGCCGGCCGAGGTTCAAGAGAAGTTTGGCGTTCCGCCGCATCTCGTCGGCGACGTCCTGGCCCTGATGGGCGACAACATCGACAACGTCCCCGGCGTCGAGGGGATCGGACCCAAGACCGCCTCCGAGCTGATCAACAAGTTCGGGTCGCTGACCGCGCTCCTGGAGCACGTGGGTGAGGTCAAAGGCAAACGCGGCGAGGCCCTGGCCGGCGCGCGCGAGCTGGTTTTGACCTCGCGCGAGCTGGTGCGGCTGCGCGAGGACGTGGTGCTGCCCAAGACTCTACAGGAGCTGCATCGGGTTGACCCCGATCGCCAGCGGCTGGGCGAGCTGTTTCGTGAGCTGGAGTTCTCGCGGCTGGTGGAATCGCTGAACGCCTCGGGCGCGGCCGCGATCGCCGCGGCGCTCCCCGCGGGCGCGGCCAGCAGGCTGCCAGGGACGGAGTCGGAGAGCGCGGAGTCTTCCTCTGGATCTGAACCTGCCACGGAACCCACGGTGGCGACGCCCCGTGTGCCGCCGCCTCCCGCGAAGCTGATCCTGGACCGCGCGGGGCTGGAGACGCTGGCGGCCGAGATCACCGTCGCGGGCCGCGCCGGCCTGGCGGTCATGATGGACGGACCGTCCGCCGTCAGAGCCGATCTGGTCGGCCTGGCGGTGGCGCTGCCCGACGGCACCCGCGCCTACGTCCCGCTTTGCCACCGCTACCTGGGCGTTCCCGTGTGCCTGCGCGAGGAGGACGCGCTAGGCGTTCTCGGGCCGCTGCTATCGAACCCCGCGATCGAGAAGCACGCGCACGACGCCAAGACGCTGGAGGTGCTGCTGCGCCGGCGCGGCGTGATACTGGCCGGGCTGGTTTCGGATCCGATGATCGCCGCCTATTTGCTGGACGCCTCGCGTACGCGATACGACCTGGAGGTGGTGGCCGGCGGCGAGGGCATCGACGATCTGGCGCCGCGCCCCATCTGGATGGGGACCGGCCGCAACGCCCGCACCGGCGGGGACATCCCGGTCGAGGAGGTCGGCAGCCGTCTGGGCGCCGAGGCGGCGGCCGCGCTGGCGCTGGCGGCGGTCCAGTCGGCCAAGCTGCGCACAGCGGGTCTCGATGCCCTGTACCGCGATCTGGAACTGCCGCTCGGGCATGTGCTGGCGCGCATCGAAGGCCGCGGCGTGCGACTCGACGTCGACTACCTGCGCGCGCTCGGCAACGAGCTTTCGACATCGCTGATGTCGCTTGAAAAGGAAATTCACCTACTTGCCGGGCAACCGTTCAACATCAACTCGAACAAGCAGCTGGGCGACGTGTTGTTCGGCAAGCTGGGGCTGCCGGTCGTCCGCCGCACCAAGACCGGCGCCTCGACCGACGCCGACACGCTGGAGGAGCTGGCGGCGCTGCACCCGGTGCCGGCCAAGATCGTCGAGTTCCGCGGGCTGTCGAAGTTGAAGGGGACGTACGTCGACGCGCTTCCCGCGCTGGTCGATCCCGCCAGCGGGCGGCTGCACACGTCGTTCAACCAGGCGGTCGCCGCCACCGGCCGCCTGTCGTCGAGCGATCCCAATCTGCAAAACATTCCCATCCGCAGCGAGGTGGGGCGCCGCATCCGGCAGGCGTTCCTGGCCAAGCCGGGGCACGTGATCGTGTCGGCCGACTACTCGCAGATCGAGCTGCGCATCCTGGCCCATTTCTCCGAAGATCCGGCCTTTCTGGAGGCCTTTCGCCAGGGCCAGGACATCCACCTTCGCACCGCCGCCGAGGTCTTCGGCGTCCCGCCCGCGTCGGTCACCGCCGAGCACCGCCGCATTGCCAAGGCCATCAACTTTGGTCTGGTGTTCGGGCAAAGCGACTTCGGCCTGGCCCAGGTGCTGCGGATTCCGCGCGCCCAGGCGCGCCAGTACATCGACAGCTACTTCCAGCGTTACGCCGGCGTGCGCGCCTACATGGAGCGCGCGATCGCCGATGCGCGGGCGGCGGGCGAGGTCGTGACCTTGCTGGGCCGGCGCCGGCCGCTGCCCGAGATTCGCGCCACCCGCGCGCAGGACCGCGCCTACGCCGAACGAATCGCCCGCAACACCCCCATTCAAGGCTCAGCGGCCGATCTGTTGAAGCTGGC
Source organism: Polyangia bacterium (assembly GCA_035696485.1). Classification (GTDB taxonomy): domain Bacteria; phylum Myxococcota_A; class Polyangia; order Fen-1088; family Fen-1088; genus DASRQT01. The sequence continues at coordinate 6,191 of DASRQT010000177.1, forward strand.
GATGATTCGCGTGGACCACGTTATCGAGGCCGGCAGCGGACCCGCGGCCGGCGCCCAGCTGCTGCTCACCGTCCACGACGAGCTGGTGTTCGAGGTGGCGGAGGACCGCGTCCCGGACTTCAAGGTTTGGATCAAGGCCGAGATGGAAGGTGTCTACGCGCTACGGGTTCCGTTGGTGGTGGATGTGGGCTCGGGTAGCACCTGGGGCAACGCGCATTAATCGTCGGCAAAAGACCACCGCGCGTACATTTTTGAGTATCATGGTTGGGCTAGATGGAACGCTCGGCCGTCTTCAATCGGGCCTTGTGGTGGGGCCTGGGGGCGCTGGCGACAGGGCTTGTGCCGGCTTGCCGTCCAACGTCGCCGGCAACGACAGCAGCGCTCGCAGCGCCCGCGGCCTCTTCGAAGGTCGGCGACAGCGTGGCTGGTGGCAAGCAACCGCTGTCGCCCGCGTCAGCGGATGAGACAAGCACCAGCAAGGATCAGCCGCCGCCACGCGTGCTGCAGCGCTGTTTTCCGGACGCTCCCGCCTGGGTGGACGCGCCGGTCGCCGAGTTGCTCGATCGGGCGGCGACCATGTTCGATGCATCCCAGTTTGGCGCCGCGCTGGCCTGCGCCGAGGAGGCGTCACGGCAGGCCCCGCGTTCGGTGGAAGCCCACCACAACCGCGCCGTCGCGCTGATCCGCCTCGAACGGATGGACGAGGCGCGCGACGCGCTGGCGCTGGCGCTGGCGCTGGATCCCGACGATCCGGAGACGCTGGAGGCGGCGGCCGACTTCAACATCAACCAGCTGCCGCCGTCGGCCGATCGGTCGGCCATCGGGCTAGAGTACGCGCGTCGCGCGATAAGGCGCGTCGGGCGGCGCGACCCGGAGCGCGTGGTGCGGCTGGCGCTGCTGGAGGGTGAGGCGCTGATCGATCTCGGCCGCGCGCAGGAGGCCCTGCGCCGCATCGACGTCGCGCTGGCGTCGTCGCCCAAGCTGCCGGCGGCATTTTACGAACGCGGTGTGGCGCTGTTCGAGCTGTGCCGGTTCGCGGAGGCGCGCCGTATGTTCGAGAAGGTGCTGGCGCAGACCCCCGATCACGGTCACGCCCTTTACCACCTGGGGCTGATCGAGGAGCGCCTCGGGGATGAACCGTCCGCCGAACGCCATCTGTCTGCCGCTGGCGTGCGTGACCCCAAGACGTTCCCGCCGCCCCCGAGCGTGTCCTCGACTGATTTTTCGCGCCTCTTGCAGAACGCGCTGGCGGCGCTGCCGGAGGACGTGAAGGCGGATCTGGATGGGATCACGGTCGAGGCCGCCGAGATTCCCCGCCTCGAGGATCTGACGGCGGAGAACCCGCCGCTGTCGCCGACCATCCTGGGCCTGTTCCGGGGGCTGCCGCTCGGTTTTCGCGCCGAGACGCCACGCCCGACCAAGGCAGCGCGCGGGGGCAAGGGGCGCCGCGCCGCCAGCAGCGGTTCGGGGGCAGACAGCGGCGGCAGCGGCGCGACGACCTGTGGCGCTCCCGATCGCGCCATTGTGCTCTACCGGCGAAACCTGCTGCGCACGGTGCGCGACGAAAAGGAGCTGGTGGCGGCCATCAGCCGCACGCTCATGCACGAGGTCGGACACCTGCGCGGAGAGGATGACGGATCGCTGCGCGATCGCGGGCTAGAATGACCCCGGTTTGATCCGGGTCTCACAGCTCTCGAAACAGTTCGTCGGCGTCGGCAAAGCGGCCGCGACCACGCCGGCGTTGAGCGACGTCTCGTTCGAGATCGGGCGTGGCGAGATCGTGGGCCTCCTGGGGCCGAACGGGGCCGGCAAGACCACGATGATGCGCATCCTGACCTGTTTTCTCGCCCCGACTGCGGGCACCGCCGTGCTCAACGGATTTGCCGTGGGGGACGACACCCTGGGCGTCAGGCGGTCGGTCGGCTACCTGCCGGAAGCCGTACCGCTGTACCCTGACATGCGGGTCTCGGAGTATCTCGGCTACCGCGCGGCGCTGCGCGGCATCCCGCACGCGCAACGGCGGGCGGCGATCGACGCGGCGATCGACCAATGCGCGCTCGGCGACCGGCGGCGGCAGATCATCGGCACGCTGTCGCGCGGCTATCGCCAACGCGTGGGGCTGGCCGACGCGGTACTGGCACGTCCGCCCATCTTGATCCTGGACGAACCCACCGTCGGCCTCGACCCGAACCAGATTCGCGAGACCCGGCAGCTGATACGGAACCTCGGTCGCGAGACGACCATCCTGCTGTCGACCCACATCCTGCCCGAGGTCGAGGCGGTCGCGTCGCGTGTGATCATCTTGCATCGCGGGCGCGTGATCGCCGCGCAGACCCCGGCCGAGCTGCGCGATCGGCTATCGAGCCGCGGCCGCCTGCTGGTCGAGGTGCGCCCGGAAGACGCCGCCCGCGCCGTCGAGGTCTTCGGGCACGTCACCGGCGTCGCCTCTGTCGACCTGCAGCCGGACGGTCGTCTGGTCGTGAACGCGCAGGCCGCCGGCGGTGACAGCGACGGCGCCGCCAGGGTGTCGGACCTGCGCGAGGCGCTGTTCGCGGCGGCGGTCGGCGGGGGCCTGGTGCTGCGCGAGCTGCGCGCCGATGCCGCGTCGCTGGAAGAGATCTTCACACACATCACAACCGACGAATCGGGCGAAGCGGTTCATGCGTAAGCTCCCCGCCGTGGCCGGGCGCGACCTCGTCGCTTACTTTCACACGCCGGCGGGGCTGGCGGTGGCGGCCCTGTTTCTGACCTTGCAGGGCGTGGTGCTGTGGATGTTCGTCCAGTTCCTGGGGCGCCCCGACGCCCCGCCCGGCGCCGTGATGGAGTTCTTCTTCGGCGGCACCATCCTCTACTGGATCGCGATGGCGCTCCTGGCCACTGTCTTGCCGATGCGCCTCCTGGCCGAGGAGTTTCGCAGCGGCACCATCGAGACGCTGCTGACGGCGCCGGTGACCATGTCCGAGGTGGTGGTCGGCAAGTGGCTGGCGGCGGTGGCGTATTTCCTGGCGCTGTGGACGCCGACGCTGCTCTACCTCGTCTACCTGCGCGCGGTGGGCGCCGCGATGGATCCCGGGCCGCTCATCGCCGGTTATCTCGGCACCATCCTGGTGGGCGGCGCGGCGCTGGCGCTGGGTCTGCTGGCGTCGTCGTTGACCCGCAATCAGCTGGTTGCGGCGACGCTGTCGTTCGTCGCGTTTTTTCTGGTGCTGCTGCTCGGCGTCCTCGAGATGCAGGTCGCCGCGCCCGGCGCCGTGCAACTGCTACGGCGGCTGAGCCTGTTCCGAATGATGGAGGACTTCGGACACGGCATCGTCGACTCACGGCACGTGATCCTGCTCTGCACGGCGATGGTGCTGGGGCTGCTGGGAGCGTTGCGCGTGCTGGCGATACGCACCGGGCGATCGGTCGGCGGGCGGACGAAGCGCGGCCTGGCGCCGGCGCTGCTGGCGCCCGCGCTGGTGCTGCTGATCGCGGGGATGGTCAATTATCTCGCCGGCCGGCACTATGTTCGGGGCGACTGGACGCGCACCGGCGTCTACGCGCTGTCGGAAAAGACCGTCAACGTCCTGCGCGGGCTGCAGCGTCCGGTGAGCGTGACCGTGTTCTTGTATCCGCGCCGCGGCGGCGAAGAGGCCCGGGCGCTGGGCGGTCTGGTGCGCGAGCTCTGTGACCGATTTGCCCGCCACGCGCCCGGTCTCTTCCAGGTCGAGCTGGTCGATCCCGACCGCAACCCTGAACGCGCCGAGGCGCTGCAGAAGAAAAACGGCATCGCCGCCCACGAGATGAACGAGGGCGTCGTCATCTTCACGTCGGGCGGCAGGTCCAAATACCTCGGCAGGGACGATCTCGTCGATTACGATCTCGAGAGCGGCGACGGCGCAGGCGGGCACATCAGGGCCTGGAAAGGCGAGCCGGCGTTCGTGGGCGCGTTGCTGACGGTCACCGACGACCATCCCCCCGTGGTCTGTTTTGCAGGAGGGCACGGCGAACCCGACAGCGAATCGGTCGACGACGGCGGCTACGCGACCTTCGCCGATGACGTCCGGCGCGACGGCAACCAGACGCGTAACGTCGCCCGGTTGACCAGCGACGGGGTTCCGGCGGCGTGCACCGTGCTGGTCATCGCGGAGCCGCAGCAGGCGTACGCCGAGGGCGATCTGGCGGCGGTCGAGACCTACCTTGATAGGGGAGGGCGCCTGCTGCTGATGATGGGTCCCGTGTTCAACCGCAACGCCACCGGCTTCGCGCACGTCGGGCTGGAAGCGCTGGCCGCGCGCTGGGGCATTCGCCTCGGGGACAACCTGGTCGTCGATCCGGAACACGCAAGCGAGGTCGAGGGGCCATCGGTCTGGGCTGCCGGCGCCGACAACTACGCCTCGCACGCGCTGACCGCGCGGCTCGGCGGGCGGCCGACCTACTGGCCGCGGACGCGCGAGGTGACGCGGATGTCCCCCGGCACGCCTGCCGCCCCGTCGAACGTCCGGGCGCTGGAGGTGCGACCCTTTGTCCACACCAGCGACAAGGGCTGGGGAGAAGTTGATCTCACCACCATTCGTGGTGAAGGCGACCTGGTGTTCGACAAGGGCAAGGATCAGCCCGGGCCCATCGACGTCGCCGTTGCCGTCGACGCGACGCCTTCGTCGGCGCCCGCGCCGGCACCCACTGCAGCACCGACCCCGAACAAACCGCCACGCGCCCGTCTGGTCGTGTTCGGGACCGGCCGGCTGGTGATGAACTACCGCCTGTCAGGGATGTTGTTACGGGACTACAACCGCGATCTGGTGCTGTCAGCCGTTGCCTGGCTCGCGGACCGGGAGGTGCGCGTCGGCATCGGCCCCAAGATCCCGGAGCAGATCAAGCTGACTTTGCAGCAGGAGACGGTAGCCTGGGCGTTTCGTCTCTTCGTCGTCGGCCTGCCGTTGCTCTGTCTCATGGGCGCAGTCGTGGTCTGGATGAAACGCCGGGTCTAGGGCCGGACGAACGCCGTGCGAACCTTGCTAATCCTGACTGCCGTCGCCGTCGCGCTGGGCGGATACATTTTCTTTGTCGAACGCCACCAGTCCAGCACTGATCAGGCGCGCTCCGACCGCGCCCGGTTGTTCCCGGCGTTGTCGCGCGCGGCCATCACGCAGATCCAGCTTCAGAGGCCAGGAGCACCCGCCGCAGTGTTCACGCGGGACGGCTCCGGATGGAAGTTGTCCCCGGGCGACGCCCCGGCCGACACCGCCGCCCTCGAAGAGCTGCTGACCGAGATCGACCTCGGCGAGGTGGATCGCGCCGCCGATGTCTCCGCGCAGGCGGCCGGTCTCGATAAACCGGTGGTCTCCATCGAGCTTGGCGCCGGTTTGCAGCGGTTTCGCTTGCGCGCGGGGCATACCGATCCCGGTGGACGCGGCGTTTATGCCCTGCGCGACGACAATCCGGCCGTGGTGGTCGCCCCGCGTCGCGTGATGGATCTCGCCGTTCGTGACACTGGCGCCTTCCGCGATCGGCGGGTGATCCCGGCGCCGTTGGTCGCCGAGGCCATTTCCATCAAGTGGACGGATGGCGCCAGAACCAGCAGCGTTCGCCACGGCGAGGGACGCTGGCAAAACCAGCGGCAGGAATGGGTGGCGCGCCAGCGCGTGGTCGAGGTGCTGCGCCGCCTCGCTGATCTCAAGGCCGACCGATTCATCCCCGCGCCGGCCAGCGCGATGGCTCCGGATCATTCCCTCGACGTCGCGCTCGGCGCCGGTCAGACATTCTCGCTGCGCGCGCGGGGGCCCGGATGCGCGGAGTCCGACCAGCTCGCGCTGCAGCGGACGACCGCCGGCGGACCCGGTTCATCGACGGGCGAATGGCTATGTGTACCGAAAGCGCCCTGGCAGGCGCTATGGGCCCTGCTCGCTGCGGTCGCCCAGCGCGACCTGCGCATGGTCGCGGCACCGGGCAACGAAATTACCCAGATCGAGATCGCCGACAGCGCGCGCCGTCTCGTCTTGCGGCGCGAGGTGGCTTTCGCGGCCTGGACCATCGTCGCGCCGCCGGTCCCGTATGCCGCCGACGGTGACGCCATCGAGCAATGGCTCTCCGACCTGGGTTCGTTGACGCTGACCCCGGACTCGACCACCGCCGGCGCAGCGCGCGGTCCATCCCGCCGACTGGTCGTGCGAACGCAGATTGCGCAGGTTCCCGAGACCGTGGAGATCGACGTGGGGCGTGGTCCGCGCGTCGCCGTGCGCCGCCCGGGCGAGAGCGCCGCCGCGCCGCTGCTGGCCCCGGCGCGTCTGCTGCTCTTGACCGACCCCGATCCGCTGCGCTTCCGATCCCGTGCAGTCCTGTCCTTCGCGCGTTACGACACCCAGCGCGTCCAGATCACCGGAGCCCGCCCCGAGGAGGCGGTCAAGGACGCGCGTGAGTCGTGGCAACTGACCAAACCCACGACCCGAACGCTGGACCAGGACGCCCTCGATCGCAAACTCGCGGCCATCACAAACTTGCGGGCGATTCAATTCATCGCACCGGGCACGGGGCCAGCGTTTCACAGCACCCAGGCCATCGAAGTGACGGAATCGGGCGGCCGCACGCATCGCGTGGAGATCGCGGCAACTGGCGACAGCGGCTGCAGGGCTCGGATAAACGACGGGGCGCAGACGGTGTTCGTCCTCGCCCCGGATGTCTGCGCGGATCTGACGCGCCCGCTGGCGCGCTAGCTACTTCTTCTTCGCCGCGGTCGCGCCGCCTTCGGGGATCTTCGCGTCGATGCGAGCGCCGCCCACCTTCTCGGCCGCCTTCCCCTCCAGCTTGATGTCCTGCGCCTCCGGCGGAAGCACCGAGTTGCCCTCGGCGATGACCTTGCCGGACGCGTCCTGAAGCTTCTTGTGGATGATGAGACCATCCGAGGCCGCGAACCCGCCGATCGAGTTGATCGCGAACGTCCCGGTCACGACGAACAGGTCGCCCGGCTTGGCCACCAGTGGCTTGGGCTTGCCCGTGTTCCAGTCCTTGAGCGGGTAGTCGGCCACCAGCAGCGCATGCTCGATCTTGGTCGTCGGCGTGTCGGCCAGGAAGAAGTGCGGCTGATCGCAGGGGCGGCAGCCGCCCTTGATCTGCTCCGCCATGGCCGCTCCGCCCTTGGGTGGGGCGCCCGCCTTGCCCGGCGCCTCCTTGCCGGGCTTGCCCGATTTCGCCTGCTTCTTGGCCTTGGCCGCCAGCTCGTCGTTGCACTTGCGCAGCTCCGCGGGACATTCGTAGACCTGCAGCAGGTACGCCTTCACCTGAACGTCCTTGTCCAGGTACTTGGCCATGCGCTTGCGCAGCCCGTAAATCGACATCTCGCCGGAGGGATATTGCTCGGGCGCCGTCTGAACATTGAAGTTCGGCGGCGGGGGGAGGTCCACTTTGATAGGAGGCAACGCCGTCCCCTGTCCGGCAACGGGCCGCGCGCTGAAGGGAACCAGCAGCGCCAATGCCAACGGCACGACCAGATGATATACGGACCGGAGTCGCTTCATGAACCTCTCCTCCCAGATCTTGGGTCAAAACTGAATAACACGGCCAAATTTCTCGGGCAAGCGCCGCGAGCCGCGCCCACCGCCGATTTTCCACAGTTTTCCGCGCACCTCGGGTCGAGGTCGATGTGCCGCGTTGTGGCCGCCAGCCTGCTTGCCGCGGTGTTTCTCGGCAGCGCCTGTCCTTCGTCGTCACCGCACAAGACCTCGCAGTCGGGGGCATCCCCCACGGGCGCCGGTGACGGCGGCGCGCCCGGCCTGGCTCGCCCGAATGCTCTCGATCCGACACCCCGCAAATCGCTACCGCCGGCCGCTCGGCTGCCGCAACCGTCGGAGGTGGGCGCAGCTCCGGCAGGTCATGCCGGCGGCACCCTGCACGTCCACCTGGAAAGCGAACCCTCACACCTGCAACCGCTGAACGATCCCGACGCCTCGGCGATCACCGTGACCAGCGGCCTCATCTACCAGACGCTGCTGACCTGCGCCCCCGACGGGTACCATCCCGGGCTGGCCGAGAGCTGGGAGCTGGCGGCAGACGGCTTGTCGGTCCTCCTGCACTTGCGCGGCGCCGTCCGCTGGCACGATCGCCACGCGTTCGGTGTCCTGGACGTTCAGGCGACGCTGGAACCCTTGCTGCGCAAGATGACGGCGCCGACGATGCCGCTTCTGCGCGCGGAGCTGTCGGACATCGCCACCATCGAGCTTGTCGCCGAACGAACGGTCCGCCTGAACCTGCGCCGTCCATCCGACCTCGTCGTGCGGGCGCTGTGCGACGTTCCGATATTGCCCAGCCACCTGGTTCGCCCGGCCCGCGAGGACATCCGCGCCGATGCCGTCCCCATTGCGCGCCAGCCGATCGGGACCGGCCCGTATCGTTTCGTCAGCTGGGAACGCGGCAAACGAATTCGCCTCGCTCGTTTTGCGGAATCCTGGGGGTCGCCGCCAGCGCCGCAGGAGATCGTCTTCGAGCTGGAGCCCGACGCCGTCCGCGCCCTCAACCGCACGCGCCGCGGCGAGCTGGACGTCCTGCCGCGGGTGCTGGACGTGCACTATCCCGAGCAGGTCGAACCGGGGACCTTGCGCGGGCTGACCACCCTCTATCGCCTCACGCCCGAACGCACGTCGTTCCTGGTGGTCAACCACCGGCGGTTCCCGCTCGGCGATGCACGGTTCCGGCGCGCGCTGGTGATGCTGTGGGACCGCGAGCGCTTCGCCCACGAGCTTCACCGCGATCTCGCCCGCCCGGTGGATGGATTTCTCTTTGGTCCACCGCCGCCGGACGGCGCCACGGCGGCGGCCATCCCCTTCGATCGCAAACGGGCGACCGCGCTGCTGGACGGCGCCGGATTTCGCGACAGCGACGAGGACGGCGTGCGTGATCACGACCGCCGCCCCATCCGCGTGACGTTGCTGCAGCCCCTGGGCGCCAAATCGCTGGCCCTCGAGGCGCGCGCGTTTGTCCTGGAGGCGCGCAAGGCGGGCATCCTGATTGACCTCATCCCCGCCGATGCGCCCACGATCCTGGCGCGTCTCAAGCGCGGCGACTTCGACATGGCGCCGCTGGTCTGGGACGGGCGCGCCGACGAGGATCCCTCGCCACTGTTCGGCGCCGGCGGCGCCTTCAACTTTGGCGGCTACCAGTCGGCCGCGATGAACGCGCACTTGGACACGCTGCGCATCGCGGCCGGGCCCGCGCGGCGGCGTCCCATCCTGGTCGAGATCGCGCGCCTCGTCGCCGCCGAGCAACCGGTGCTGTTCCTGTACCGGCACGACGTCCCGGCCCTGGTCTCAACCCGCGTGCATGGGCTGGCCGCCGTCGGTGATCGCCTGGACTTCCTGGGCGTGTGGCTGGAAAAGTGATCGCCCGCGCGCCGGCGGTCCTGCTCGCCGCGTTCCTTGCTAGCTTGCTGGCTGGCTTGCTGGCCAGCTCGCCTTCGGGTGCCCGCGCCGACGCCGCCGCCGGCAAGGCCGCCTGTTTCCCCGCTGACGTGGCACCGGGACCGGGCACGGCCGATCCTTTCAAGCCACCCGATCCCAAGGCCACGGCGCACAACGCCGCCGGCAAGACGTTTTATCGCGAGGGAAAATGGGAGGAAGCGCGCGCGGAATACCGTGCCGCCGTCGCCGCCGACGCCGACTTCCGGGCGCCGACATTGAACATCGCCTGCTCGTTCGTCCGTCAGGAACGCTTCGCCGAGGCGATCGCGGAGGTGCGCAAGCTGCTGGAGGGCGGGTACGTCCCCTGGGCGCGCGAGATTCTTGAAGCCACCGATCTGGGCGCGCTGAAGGTCCGCCCCGAGATGGCGGCCGTACAGCAGGCGATGGCCGACGCCGCCGGGCGCTGGGGCGCGGGCCTTCCCGATGATCTGTTCTTCGTCGCACGGCTGCGGCCACCGCTGCGGGTGCCGGCGACCGGGGCGGGCGTCTTCATCCTGGGACCCCAGCAGGAGGTCTACGCCTGGTCTCCCGTCACCGGGCGCTACCGCCAGCTAACGGCGGAAGACGGCCGCGTCCTCGCGGTGCTGGCGGCGCCCGATCGCCGCCGCCTTCTGTATGTCACCGGCGAGAAGCTGGTGCGCGCCGCCGACGGCGCCGAGGCGCTGCGCGGAGTCGCCGTGCGGACGCTGGACCTCGCCACCATGTCACTTGGCCCGTCGATTCCCATCGCCGGCGACGTGACCCGGCTGGAGCTGGAGACGCAGTCGCGCCAGTTTCTCTTGCGCGTGGCCGGCGACAAGATCGACGGCCGGTTCGTAGTGGAACCCCAGGTCGCCGTGCTGATGCCCCGCGCGCAGCCAGCGGCACGACCTGCCACCCGGATAACTGGCGACGGCGCGGCCAACGCGGTGGTCATCGCTGCGCGCGGGGTTGCCGGCCCGCGTGAACAGCGCCTGCGCGGCGCCTGCCCGCTGCTGGCACGCAATCGCGACAGCAAGGGGGAGGGGGGCGTCGCGACGATCGAAATCATCGCCCCGGGCCGGAAACCACTCCTGCTGAAGACCCGTCTCGGCGCCGGCCTCCACGGCCTGGTTTCACATTGAACGCGCCTTACATTCACCGCGCGCCCATGCAGCAGAAAAATAGGCCGATAAATTTACAGGTACCACAACGTAGGCTAACGTGGTCCTATGTCGGTCTTCCTACGCACGATAAATCGGCGCCTCCTGTGGCTCTGTCCCACGGTCGTGATGGCCTCCTGGCTGCTGGTTCGCACGCTGGGCGCATCGCCGGAGCTGGCCTCGCAGACCTGTCTGCAAGCGGACACGCCGTTGCCGGCGCCGGCTTCGGTCGGGACGGCGGAGATCAGGGACGCCGCGCTCGCCCAAATGATCGGTCGCTTCGCGGCTGCGGCGCGCGCCGTGGCGCAATCGGATCGCTGACCAGTCACCGGAAGGGGTGGGGGTTCTGACATGGGCCAGTACCTGATCACCGGGGGAGCGGGATTCATCGGTTCGTCGCTGGCCCGCGCATTGATCGCGCGCGGCGACCGGGTGCGGATCATCGACAATTTTTCGTCGGGCCGGCGCGAGAACATCGCCGACCTACCCGCCGCGCAGTTGATCGAAGGCGACATCCTCGACGCCGCGGACCTGCAGCGTGCGATGGAGGGCGCCGAGGTCGTGTTCCACGAGGCGGCCATCCCGTCGGTGCCGAAGTCGATGGCCGAGCCGCTGGAGAATCACGAGGCCAACGCCACCGGCACCCTGAGGGTGCTGGCCGAGGCCCGCCGCGCGGGCGTCCGCCGGCTGGTTTACGCCGCCTCGTCGGCGGCCTACGGCGACGATCCGACTCTGCCAAAGCTTGAGACCATGACCACGGCCCCGATCTCGCCGTACGGCGCGTCCAAGCTGGCCGGCGAACATTACTGCCGCGTCTACGCCGTCGCGTACGGCTTCGAGACGGTGTGCCTGCGCTACTTCAACGTCTTCGGTCCGCGCCAGGACCCGGCGTCGGAATATGCGGCCGTGATTCCCAAGTTCATCACGATGGCCCTGGCAGGACAGCAGCCGCGCATCTTCGGCGACGGCACGCAGTCACGCGACTTCTGCTTCATCGACAACGTCATCGAGGCGAACTTCAAGGCCGCCTCCGCGCCGGCGGCAGACGCGTCGGGCCGCGTGTTCAACGTCGGCTGCGGCACCACCGTCGATCTCACTCAGGTCGTGGCGCTGATCGGCGATCTGCTGGGCAAAAAGCTGCAAGCGCGCCATGAACCGGAGCGGGCCGGGGACATCAAACACTCGTACGCCGACATCGGCGCGGCCAAACGAGCCCTCGGGTACACCGCTGCCGTCTCGTTCGTGGAAGGGCTGCGCCGAACCATCGAATGGTATAAAACCAGGGTGTGAGCGCACGCGACCACGTGACCTGCCCGTGTTGAGCATGACCGGGTTCGGCCGGGCCTCGGCCGAGGTCGGCGACAAACGCCTGCAAGTCGAGGTTCGCTCCGTCAACCACCGCGGCCTGGATCTCAAGATCCGCACGCGCGAGCCTGACGGGTTTTGCGACGCCGAGATCGCGCGCGCGGTGCGCGCCGCGGTCGAACGGGGCGCGGTGACCGTTCACATCCGCGAGGACAGCGCCGCCACCTCGTCGGGCATCGACGAGGAGCACGTGCGAGCCATGTACGCTGAGCTGGAACGCCTTCGTCAGGAGCTGGAGATCGAGGCGCCCGTCGACCTGGCAACAGTCGCTGCGTTCATGGAAGGGGCGGCATCGCCGGCCGCGCTGTCAGGCGAGGCGCTGTGGGAAGCGCTTCGCCCGGCGATGGAAGAGGCGCTGGCCGGGCTGCGCAGCACGCGTGCCCGCGAGGGCGCGGCGCTGGGCGATGACATGCGAGCGCGGGTCGAACGGCTGCGCGTCACCGTCAGCCAGATCACGGTCGACAGCGCGCTTCTGCCCGAACGATTCGCGCAGCGCCTGCGCGAGCGCTTGGTCGTGGTTCGCGGGCAGCCCGGCTTCGACGAGGGCCGGCTGGCCCAGGAGGCGGCGCTGATGGCCGACCGTCTGGACGTCAGCGAGGAGGTCGTCCGCCTGGCCACCCACCTGACGCACCTCGCGGAGGTCACGCGCGGCGAAGGGGCCGTCGGACGCAAGCTGGATTTCGTCATCCAGGAGGTCGGCCGCGAGCTGAACACCATCGGCTCCAAGGCCCAGGACGCCTCCATCGCGGCCCTGGTCATCGCCGGCAAAGTCGAGCTCGAGAAGCTGCGCGAACAGGCGCAAAACATAGAATAAACGCGAACCATGTCACCCATGTCACAATAGCGGATCATGGCGGACGCAGAGACCGGGCACCGGCGGGGGATCCTCCTCGTCATCTCGTCACCGTCGGGGGCGGGCAAGACCACGCTGGCGCGTGCGGTGGCGCAATCCGAGCGCCTGGAGTTTTCGGTCTCCTACACCACACGCAGTCCCCGGCCGGGCGAGCGCGACGGCGTCGACTACAAGTTCGTCACGGATGACGAGTTCTCCGAGATGGTCGAGCGCAAGGAGTTCGCGGAGTGGGCGCTGGTTCACGGGCGGCGCTACGGGACGGCGATCCACACCGTCAACCGCGCGCTCGAGGACGGCAAGGACTACCTGTTCGACATCGACTACCAGGGCGGAGCCCAGATCCGTAAACAGTGGCCGGAGGAGAGCGTTCTGGTCTTCATCCTGCCGCCCTCGATGGCCGAGCTGGAACGGCGCCTGCGCCGGCGCGCGACCGATTCCCATGACGCCATCGAACGGCGTCTGGCCATGGCCACGCGCGAGCTGGAGCACTTCGGCGAATACGATTACCTGGTGGTCAACGACAACCTCGAGACCGCCCTCAAGGAGCTGAGCTCAATCTACGTCGCCGCGCGCTGCGCCCAGCGTCGCTGCGCCCACCTCGGCCAGGCCCTGCTGTCGGAAGCGAAACTTGGTGACGTCAACCCCGGCAGCGACATCAAACGTCAGGATCAAGGTGGGTGACGGGTGGCCGCCAGCACGCAATGATTGATGTTCAGGAAATCTGCTCTTCAGTATCCCGGTATGACCCTGCCGCCGACCTGACCCTCATCCAGCGCTCGTACGAGTTCGCGGCCGAGCGTCACTCCGGGCAGCGCCGTCGCTCCGGCGATCCCTACGTGGTCCATCCGGTCGGCGTGGCGCGCATCATCTCCGAGCTGCGCCTGGACGTGCCGTCGATCTGCGCAGGCCTGCTGCACGACTGCGTCGAGGACACCAGCGCCACCGCTGAAGACATCGGCCGCCTGTTCGGCAACGAGATCCAGTTCCTGGTCGAGGGGGTGACCAAGCTGGGACAGATCCCGTGGACCACGCGCGAGGAACGCCAGGCCGAGAACTTTCGCAAGATGCTGCTGGCCATGGCGCGCGACATCCGCGTCATCCTGATCAAGCTGGCCGACCGGGTCGACAACATGCGCACCCTGCAGTTCATGCCGCGCGACAAGCAGGAACGGATCAGCCGCGAGACGCAGGAGATCTACGCGCCGCTGGCCAATCGCCTGGGCATCCAGTGGATGAAGGTCGAGCTGGAGGATCTCTGTTTCCAGTACCTCGAGCCCGAGGACTTCCGGCAATTGCAAAGCCGCATGACCGAGACCGAACAGACGCGCCAGTCATACATCGATGAGGTCGTCGGCAAGCTGCAGGCGGCGCTGACCCAGGCCGAGATCAAGGCCCAGATCTCCGGACGCGCCAAGCACCTGTGGTCGATACATCAGAAGATGAAGAAGACCGGCCGTGACCTCGAGCAGATCTTCGACATCATCGCCTTCCGCGTGCTCACGGAATCGGTGCGCGACTGCTACGCCGTCCTCGGCGTCGTGCACTCGAGCTGGACGCCGGTGCCCGGGCGCTTCAAGGATTTCGTGGCGCTGCCCAAGCCCAACCTCTACCAGTCGCTGCACACGACGGTCATCGGCCCGCGCGCGGAACGGATGGAGGTGCAGATCCGCACCCAGGAGATGCACCGCATCGCCGAGCTGGGGATCGCGGCTCACTGGAAATACAAGACGCAGAACCCGCTGGGCGGCGACGACAGCAAGGCGTTCGCCTGGCTGCGCCAGCTGATGGAGTGGCAGCGCGACCTCAAGGACCCAACCGAGTTCATCGAGAGCGTGAAGATTGACCTCTTCCAGGACGAGGTGTTCGTCTTCACGCCCAAGGGGGACGTCAAGGCGCTGCCCAAGGGGTCGACGCCCATCGACCTGGCCTTCGCCATCCACTCGAAGGTCGGCGAGCATTGCTCCGGCGCGCGCGTCAACGGCCTCATCGTTCCGCTGCGCTATGCCCTGCGCAACGGCGACACCGTCGACATCCTGACCTCGGCGACGCAGAAACCCTCCAAGGACTGGCTCAAGTTCGTCATCACCAGCCGCGCCAAGGCCAAGATCCGCCACCACATCCGGATGGAGCAGCGCGAGCGCAGCCGGCAGATGGGGCGCGATCTGCTGGCGCGCGAGCTGCGCAAGCTGGATTCGTCGCTGGCCTCGGCCGAGCGCCAGCACCTGCTGGACGACGCCGCCACCCGCCTGAAGATCGGCAACGCCGACGATCTCCTGGTCGCCATCGGCTACGGCAAGATCAGCCCGGAGCACGCCGCGCAGGCGGTGCTGTTCGATCGCCTGCCGCCGGCCACCGAGACCGCGGGCACCACCGCCCCGGCACCCGAGACGTCACCGCCGGCCCCGCGCCGGGTCCCGAAACGGTCGATCGCCGGCATTCGCGTTCAGGGTGAGGCCGACATCCTGGTCAAGTTCGCCAAGTGCTGCACCCCGGTGCCGGGCGACTCCATTGTCGGTTTCATCAGCCGCGGCCACGGCGTCGTCATCCACACCCGCGACTGCCCCAAGGCCCTGGA
>DASRQT010000178.1:0-4621 GCA_035696485.1 Polyangia bacterium
TCCCATCCTCGAAGTCGGCGAGAAACGTTTCGCCGAGCGGCAGCTGCCTCGTTCGGTTGCTGCACGCGCTGCCGCCAGTGCCCAACGCACCACCGAAACCGTCTCCACCCGAATCCGTCGACGAGTCGCCGGTTCCCACGCTGCCTGCGCCGCTGCCGGCATCCATCGGCGCGGCACCTATCGATGAACACGCGGCGCCTGCCAGCACCGCCGCGACAAGCGACAGCAGACAGGCGCCATGGGTCGGTACCAACCGGGACATACCGCCTTGTGTGGCCGCACCTTTTCCCTTCCGTGTGAGTCCGTCTCGCCGCACCGGCAGCAGTGACGAATCTCCCGCCCCGCAACGACCCGAAACGTCCCCGAAAAGAACCGTCCAGCGTCGGTTTGTGACGCGGTGTGAACGACGGTAATCGGGTAGGATGCGACCTTTAATGTCGCCTGATCGAAGGAGGTCACCCATGTTCCCGTCTAAACGCTTTGGCGCGCCGTCGCACCGGATCCTCAGTCTGCCCCTGATTGGCCTCCTGCTGGCGGGCGCGTCCTGCGGCGGTGGCAGCTCCGCGAAACCTGACGGCAGCACCCCCGGTAACGACACCGCGGCCATGGGAGATCGCGGGGGCGGCGGCGGCAGCAGCGGCGGCGATGTCGGCCCCATCGGGAACACCCCGGTCGAACAGTGCAAGGGCCTGGTGGCGGTCATCTGCTCCCGATTCGGCGAATGCCAGATGAAGACCCCCGCCGACGTGGCCGACTGCAACGTCGTCCTGAACGTCCAGTTCGGATGTGATCGCGCCACGTCCGCGGAGTTCCCGACCTGCCTGACGGATACCCGCGCCTTGAGCTGCGCCAGCCTGTTCACGGCCAACGGAATTCAGACGCCCGCCTCGTGCGACACACCGCTGAATATTCCGCTGAGCGACGCGCAGACGAAGTGCGTGGCCCTGGTCAATGCCCTCTGTCAGCGCTCCAACGAATGTCAGGGCGGAACAGCGACGCCGCAGCAGCTTGCGGACTGCGCCGATCAGCTAATCTTCGGCGCGATGGGCATCCCCTGCCCCATCGTCGTCAGCGTCAGCGCCAAATACGACATGTGCCTGGCGGAGATCAAAGTCGCCATGTGTACGGTCCGTCCCGACGGTGGCGCGGCCGACGCCAGCATGCCCGCCGATGCGGGGGACGCCGCGATGATGAGCAGCATCCCGTCCTGCACCGGCGTCATCATGACGCCCTGACCTCCGATGAACCGGTAATCTGGCCGCGCACGACCCGAAAAGGCGACACTATCAACTAGCCCGATATCCCACGGCAATTGCGGAATCGATGACATCGGCGCCACGTAGGATGATAGACTACCCGCTCACCTTGTTACCTGGGGCGGGAGCGCGGGGAGGAAAATCCAACGCCTTGGAGATCCCGATGAAATACCAGCAACCCAGAGCCTCGAGGCTGCTTTCGCTCGTCTTCCTGTTTGCGGCGGTGCTTGTCGGCCGTTCGGAGCTGGCCCAGGCGCACGCCTTGTGGCAGCCCCCGTTGGTACCACGGGACATGATGGACGGTTGGAAGCCGACGCGTTCACCCGGTTTCGTGTTGCCGTGCGGGGTCGCGCGCAGTGCGACGCAAATGATCAACAAGCTACCGGCCGGAGCCACGATGATGGTGAATTGGCTGGAGACCATCCCGCACCCGGGCTGCTTCCTCATCGAATTTGCGGCCAACGATACCGGCGCGGCCACCACCTGGGAGCGCCTCAAGGTTATTCCGCACCCGGCTACGCAAACGCGGATGATGAAGTACATGACCGAAATCACGCTGCCCGCCGCGCCTTGCACCAACTGCATGCTCCGTCTGCGGCAGTACATGGCGGCTGGAGCTGTCTGTCCCCCCGCCAACCTCACTGACATGAACCCGAACCTCTATTACTCGTGCGCCAACGTCGAGCTCATGGGCGGGGGTGGTGGCGACGCCTCGGCGCCCGATGCTGGCGGGGCAGACGTGGCCACTGATGCGCCCCGCGACACCGGCGGGGGCACCGGGGGCACAACCGGCACCGGCGGTTCGACGGGCTCGGGTGGCAGCACCGGAACCGGCGGCAGCACCGGCGCGGGTGGCAGCACGAGCTCGGGCGGCAGCACCGGCTCGGGTGGCAGCACGGGCTCGGGCGGCAGCAGCGCCGGTAGCGGCGGCACCACGGGCGGCGGCGCCACCGGTGGCGGAGGCTGCACCATCGCGCAGCTCACGCCCAACGGCAGTCCGCTGCTGCTTCTTGCCGTCGGGCTGATGGCGATCCTGACCCGCCGCCGCCGGACCTGAGCAAGATCGGTCCCCTCGCCCCCCGCAGGGGGGGAGGTTTAGGGAGAGGGGCTACTTTCTCGCAAAGGGATCAAACCCGGAGGAGTTTGTCCAGGTTCGCCTTCTCCCAGACGCAGGCGCGCTGGTAATCGGCGAACGTGCGTTCTTCCTCGAGGAACTCCGGCGTGTGAAACCGCCGTCGGCCGTCCCTGCGCAGCACCTCGTGCTTGCCGTGCAGCATCTCGTGGAAAATGATCCACGAAACGAAATATTCGGGCACGCTGGCCTGGTCCAGCGCCGGGTGAATGCGAATCACGCGATCCTCGACCGCGAAGCTGCCCATCTTGATCGACCGCCGCCGGCGGCGGCGCGAGGCGACCGGACCCCAGGTGATGCGCGCCTCCAGTTTGCCGGCGAAACGTTCGGCGTTCAGCCGGTCAAAGATCGCCTGCAGATCGTGGTGACGACCGGCGGTGCGCAGCTGCAGCTTTCGCGGCATCCGGACCTGCTGTCGGATGATGTGCTGGTTCTCCTCGATGTACTCGCCCAGCAGGGTCGAAGCGCGGCGATCGTTGTGGACGACATAGCGGGCCAGCGCCCGGACAATGCGCGGTCCCGCTGCGACGAACATCCGGTGAAGACGCAGGCGATATCCGTCCTGCTTACGGCGCACCGAGATCATGCTGTAGTGGTTGTTGGTCAGGCGCAGCTCCAGCGTCTTCCCGGGCGGCAGGTACAGACCCAGCGCCGCGGCGATGGCGTCGGTCTCGTCTTCCAGTGTTCTGTGGAGGCGCACCTGACGCGCGGCCTCCGGCGGCCGGTACTCGCGCCGGGACTGGCTGGTCGTTGCACCGGTCGCGACGTCGATATGCGTGTCGAGGCTGTGCGCGGGTGGGCGGCGCTTTCCCGGCGGTCTTCCCGGCGCCTTGCTGGCAAACGGAAGACTCAGCTGACCGGCAACCTTGCCGGGAGCGCCGTCCGATGGGGCCAGTTCCGATGGGTGCGAGGATGTAATCTTCTGCGTCCCGGAAGCGCCCGGGCGGGAGTGACTCTTCAAGTTGGCCTCTCTTTGAGCATGCTCCCTCGGTTGAAGCGCCGGAAAGCCTATCAAGCGCAGACGCGCCACGAAAAATTCCATACCGTTCGGCAGTTACTTGACAATTCCTGTGGACAAAATTTTGAGAGCAAGCCGCGGCCCGGGCGGCCCGGCGCGCGTTGATCTTGTGGCAGGCGGTGATTAAGCTGCCGGCCGGTGCAGATTCGGATCTTGTACTTCGCGGTCCTGCGCGAGCGCCTGGGACTCGCCGAAGAGGTCGTGGAGATCCCCGGGGGCGGCACCGTCGCTGCCGCGCTGGCCGCGATCGCGGCGCGCCACCCCATCGTCGCGCCGCTTTTGCCGCGGGTTCAGACCGCCGTCAATCGCACCATGGCGGCAGCGAACCAGCCGCTGGGTGACAACGACGAGCTGGCCTTGATCCCGCCGGTCGCGGGCGGATCGGCGCCGCGCCGGATCGCGATCGTCGACGAGGCCTTGTCGCTGGAGGAGGTGGTCGCGGCGGTCGAAGGGCCGGAGCGCGGGGGTATCGTCACCTTCACCGGGATGGTGCGGCGGCACGGCCAGCGGGCGAACGTGGTGCGCCTGGAGTACGAGGCGTACGTCGACATGGCGGCGCAGGTCCTGACCGAGATCGCCGACGAGATCGAGCGCGAATGGACCGGCAGCCACGTCGCCATTCACCATCGCATCGGGACGCTGGTGGTGGGTGAGACCGCCGTCGTGATCGCCGCCGCCAGCGCCCATCGCGAGGAGGCGTTCCAAGCCTGCCGCGCGGCCATCGATCGCCTCAAGCGCCGCGCGCCGATCTGGAAGAAGGAGGTCAGCGAGACCGGCGAAGAGTGGATTGGTCTCGGCCCCTGAGCAACCGGCGCCGCGCGGGCCCGAAAACTCGCGCATGCCCATCAGAAAAAGCGCCGCCTTGAACGCCATCATCGGACGCGATGACGATCTGCAGAGGGTCCTCGCGCGGGCGGCGCTGGTCGCGCCGACCAGCGTGCCTGTCTTGGTCACCGGCGAAAGCGGCACCGGCAAGGAGTTGCTGGCGCGCGCGCTGCACGACCTGGGACCGAACCCGGACGGTCCCTACGTCGCGGTCAACTGCAGCGCGCTGCCGCGCGAGCTGGCGGAGAGCGAGCTGTTCGGCCACGAGCGCGGGGCCTTCACCGGCGCCGCGGTCCGGCGGCAGGGCTGGTTCGAAGAGGCGGCGGGCGGCACGCTGGTGCTTGACGAGATAGGCGAGCTGCCGCTGGACCTGCAACCGAAGCTGCTGCG
>DASRQT010000179.1:0-9713 GCA_035696485.1 Polyangia bacterium
CTGCCCCCCGCCTGCCCGCCAGAGCCCGTGCCGCCGCTGCCGCCCGCGGGCCCATTGCCGCCGCTGCCGCCGGGCGCGCCGCCGCCACCGCTGCCCGCAGGCTTTGGCGTCTCCGAGGCCGAACAGGCCACGGCCATTACGCCGGCAAACAGCAGCGCCAGCACCGACCGGTGGTTGATGTTGCGGGAACTGCTCATCTGATGGGCCTCCTGACGGGGGGCGCGCTGATGGCGCGCAGGCGACACGTTTTGGGGCTTCGCAGTCGAGTAGCCAGGCTAACGCCAAATCGATCACCTGTCGGAAGAAAAGGTGTCGCAGTCCTCCACCCGGCCGCCTTCGAGCCCCTTCTTCAGCCAGTGGACGCGTTGCGCTGATGAGCCGTGCGTCCAGGTCTCGGGATGAACGGTTCCCGTGGCTTGCTTTTGCAAGCGATCGTCGCCGATCGCCGCGGCGGCCCCCAGCGCCTCCTCGATGTCGCCCGCCTCCAGCAGATGACGCTCCTTGGTCGAATGCGCCCAAACGCCCGCGAAACAGTCGGCCTGTAGCTCCAGCCTGACCGACAGCGCACTGGCGGCGTCCGGGCGCTGCCGCTGTCCGGCTCGTGTTCGATCGCTGATGCCCAGGAGGTTCTGGACGTGGTGGCCGATCTCGTGGGCCAGGACGTATGCCTGCGCGAAGTCCCCGGGCGCGCCGAAACGCGCGCGCAGCTCCCGGTAGAAGCCGAGATCGATGTAGGCCTTTCGATCAACGGGGCAGTAAAACGGTCCCATCGCCGCCTGGCCAAAACCACAGCCCGATCGCACGCCGTCGGTGAACAGCACCAACTTCGCCGGAACGTAGCGCTGCGGCAACAGGCGCTGCCAGCTCTGCTGGACGTCGTCCAGCACGAACGAGACAAAGTCGACCAGCTCTTCCTCGGCGGCATTCGATTGCGGCGCCCGCCGACCGGACGGCGCGGTCTGGTCGTCGCTGGGCGAGATACCCAGCGTCGAGAAGAGGTCCTGTCCGAAAAGGACGCTCAACAGGCCGACGACCACGGTGCCGCCCAGCCCCAACTTGATTCCGGTACCGCCCAGCGAGAAACCGCCGCCGCCGGCGCCCCGCTGGTCTTCCAGGTTCTCGCTGCGCTCTCCGCGTGTCCACCGCATGGGGGGAAGGTAAGGTCGAGCCGCTGGGGAGGGTAGCCCTTTGATCCTTTGACCACAGATGCCTTGTCTGTCGTAAAGGCTGCGAGTATATTTGTGAGTATATTCATGGGCACCAGTGTTCACATTCCCAAACCGCTCCTGGCGGCCGTGGATCGCAGGGCAAAGACGCTGCAGCTCAGTCGAAACAAGCTGATTATTCGCGCGCTTGAGCGCGAGGTCACGCAGGGGTCAGACTGGTCACCTGACTTCTTTGACCGGCTGCAGGCCGATAACGACGTCGCCGCGGCCGCCGATGAGGCTCTGGCCATCATCAAAGCGGCTCGCCGGTCGAAGAAGCCGCCCAAGCTGTGAAATACGTTCTGGACACCAATGCGGTGTCGGCGCTGATGAAGGGCGAGGACAAGGTCACCCGGCGATTGGCCCGGAAGGCGCGAGCCGATGTCTATGTGCCCGAGCCCGTGCTCGCCGAGATCGCGTATGGAATTGAACGCCTGTCGCGCTCGCGGCGTCGGGACGCTTTACGGGCACGCTTTGACCTGATCCGACAGGAGCTGACGCGCGCCACCTGGTCCGACGACGTCAGCGAGGCTTTTGGCGCAATCAAGGCCAGGCTGGAACGCGCCGGCCAGCGAATCGAGGACTTCGACGTCGCGGTAGGCGCACATGCCGCGGCCATGGCCGCTGTCCTCGTAACAGCAAACCTTGGCCACATGTCGCGTATCCCAGGCATCGAGATCGAAGACTGGGAGAACGAGCCCTGAGCCTGAAGGACCGAAACTAGTCGACGAACGTGATCCAGTTGTGCGTGTCGGGCTCGCGGCCATATTGGATGGCGGTGATCGCGTCGAACAGGCGGCGGGCGGATTCACCGGCCTGGCCGTTGTTGATGACGATCGGCTCGCCCTTCCAGCCCAGCTCCCCGACCGGCGTGATCACCGCCGCGGTGCCGCAGCCGAAGACCTCGCGCAGGTCGCCCTTGCGGTGAGCCGCGATCAGCTCCTCCATGCCCAGGGCGCGCTCGTTGACCAGATGGCCCCACTCGCGCAGCAAGGTCAGGACCGAGTCGCGCGTGATGCCGCCCAGGATGGTTCCGTCAAGCGGCGGCGTGATGAACTCGTTTCCGATGCGAACCACCAGGTTCATGGTGCCGACCTCTTCCAGATAACGGTGCTCGGTGGCGTCGGTCCACAGCACCTGCGCGTAGCCGCGCTTCTTCGCTTCCTCGGCGGCCAGCAGGCTGGCGATGTAGTTGGCGCCGGCCTTGACCGCGCCCAACCCACCGGGCGCGGCGCGGACGTATTGATCCTCCACCCAGATCTTGGCGGGGCTGAACGCCTGTCCGGAATAGGCGCCGACCGGCGACGCGATGATGAAGAACAGGTAGGTCATCGACGGGCGGACACCCAGAAATGCTTCGTTCGCGATCAGCGTCGGCCGCAGGTACAGCGCCGTGCCGGGCGCGCTCGGGACCCACTCGCGGTCGGCGCGCAGAAGCGCCAGCACCGCCTCGCGCATCAGCTCGCGGTCGATCGCCGGCATGCACAGCCGCGCCGCGCCCTCGCTCATCCGGCGGCAGTGGCGATCGACGCGAAACAGACGAACCCGATCGTCGGCGCCCCGGAACGCCTTGAGGCCGTCGAAAAGCCCTTGCCCGTAGTGGAGGACGGCGGCGGCCGGATCCAGGGACAGCGGGCCGTAAGGGACGACGCGCGGATCGATCCAGCCTTTGCCTTCCTCATAGTCGATGAGGACCATGTGATCGGTGAAGACCCGACCGAAGACCAGCTCGGCGTCCTTGGGGCGTGGCTTGCGATTATTGCTGAGGCGGCTCGAGATCATGGCACGCCGCCAGGATAGCGCTTCAGCCGGGCGGTTGCACACTAGTGCCGGAAAGTCGGCGTGATCTCGACGGTCTCCTTGCTGCGCAGGTCGCGAATGACCGTGAGCTGCACGGTCTTGTCGGCCCGTTCCTCGGTGAGCAGACGATGCAGGTCGTCGATCCCGGCGATCACCGTGTCGCGCGCGGTCTCGTGCCCCGCGTCGCCGGTCAGCTCGCGGAAGTTGACGATGAGATCGCCCTCTCGAATGCCGGCCTTGGCCGCGGGCCCTCCCGGCTCGACCGAGACCACGAACACGCCGCTCTCGTTGCTGAGGTCGTGGTAGCGCACCACCCGCCGGTGCAGCGGCACGTTCTGCCCGGCAACGCCGATATAGGCGCGCCGGATGTGGCCGTCGCGGATCAGCCGACCCATCACGAAGCTGACGGTGTTGATCGCGATCGCGAAGCAGATCCCCTGCGCGGGCATGATCATTGCCGTGTTGACGCCAATGACCTGGCCGCGGGCATCGACCAGCGGCCCGCCGGAGTTGCCGGGATTGAGAGCGGCATCGGTCTGAACCACGTCGTCGATCAACCTGCCGGTCTGGGTTCGCAGCGAACGGCCCAGCGCGCTGACCACGCCGGCGGTCACCGTGCAATCGAACCCGTACGGATTGCCGATCGCGATCGCCAGCTGCCCGACGTGCAGGTCCGATGAATCACCGAACGTGACCGGGACCAGCTCGGGCGCGTAGATGCGCAGCACCGCGACGTCCGTGTCGGGATCTTCGCCGACCAGGTGCGCGGGCAAGCGCCGGCCGTCCAGCAACGACACGTGAATCTTGCTGGCCTCGTGGACAACGTGACTGTTGGTCAGAACAAAACCGTCGGGCGTGAAGATGAAACCCGACCCGCTGCCCGACGGCTGCTCGCCCGGCCCCGCGCCGGGTTTTCGTGGCCGCCCGGGTCTGCCGCGTCCGGCATCCTTGGGCGCCACGCCCTGGACGTCGACGCGCACCACCGACGGGCTCACCTGCTGGGCGACCGACACCACCGTCCGGGAATAGGCGTCGAATAGCGCCGCGTCCGGATGTGCCTGTTCTGGCCTGATTGCTGTTGCTTCCATCATGATCCTTCCCTCACAAATTGAGCCCCGGATCGCCGTCGATCGAGCTTACGCAGCCCCGCGGATAGGCGCGACGACGCCTACCCGCGGGAGACAATCGGTTTTGTTACAGAACCAGGGTCCCGGTCCTGATCAGGTACGCCAGCCGTTCACGCTGATCGTTGTCGAGCAGGGCGTGGATGCGTCCCAGCGCCCTGGTGACCGCGTCCCGCAACCGTTCGGCGCTGGCCACGCGCAGGGTGGCCCCATCCTTGGCCTTGGCCTCGTCGAAGGCCTCGCCAGCGACCGCGTCGGCGAACGCCGACATCGTCCGGCGCCGGTCCACCTCGGCCTGCGCCCGCTCGGTCTTCAGCTCGTCCAGGATCCGCGCCAGCTCGCCCACCTGCCGCTCGTCCAGCTCCAGCTTGTAGGCCAGGAACCGCAACGGCCGCCGCACGCCGAACGCGCCGCTGCCGAAGTCTCCATCGCCGTCGCCGCCGCTGGCCAGCCGTTCGTCCCGGTCGCGTCCGCCCCCGTGCCAGCCACGCCCTACCCCGCCTTCGGCCGATGGGCCGCAGCTGGCCCCCGCCCACTGGTCACCGCAACCGCCCGCGCTCGCGTGTCGAGCCTTCCACCAGTACATCATCGCTGGATGCATCGTCTCTCTCCTTTCGCGAGGGCCATCAGCTCCCCGCGGGTTTTCTACGGCGTGGGCAACATGCCTCACGCTTCTCCCAAAGAGTAAACGCCGCCCGGCGATCGTCAATTCGAAACTGGCCGGCGTATCCTTTGCCCCGGTGCCGTCATCCTTTACCGCGAGGATCGAGACATGATGAAAGTCAGGCCAGCCGCGCGCCGAGGCGGCACCAAGATCGACTGGTTGGACAGCAAGCACAGCTTTTCGTTTGGCGAGTACTACGACCCAGAAAACATGGGCTTTCGCGCGCTTCGCGTGATCAACGACGACCGGGTCGCGCCGGGCGGTGGTTTCCCGACCCATGGGCACTCCAACATGGAGATCGTCAGCTACGTCCTCGAGGGGGCGCTCGAGCACCGCGACAGCCTGGGGACCGGCTCGGTCATCCGACCGGGGGACGTGCAGAGGATGAGCGCGGGCACGGGGGTCAGGCACAGCGAGTTCAACGCGTCGCGCGCCGAGCCGGTCCATTTTCTGCAGATCTGGATTCTGCCCGAGAAGGCCGGGTTGCAGGCGGGGTACGAACAAAAGAACTATCCGGTCAGCGAGCGCAGCGGACGGCTGCGCCTGGTCGGTTCGCGGGACGGGCGCAACGGGTCGGTGACGATTCACCAGGACGTGAACCTTTACGCCGCCGTTCTCAAGCCGGGCGACAAGGTGTCGTATTCACCGGCCGCAGGGCGCTCGACCTACGTTCACGTGGCGACCGGCAATCTCACGCTCAACGGCCGCCCCCTGGAAGCCGGCGACGGCGTGGCGGTGACCGACGAGAAGACGCTGGAGCTGTCCAGCCCAGGCGAGGGCGAGGTCCTGCTATTCGACTTGGCCTAAACGGCGTCCGCAATTTGGCCTAAACTCGGCGCCGACAAAATGGCGCGGCGATATTGGCTGATGAAGTCGGAGCCGGAGACCTTCTCGATCGAACATCTCCGCCGGGCGCCGGCGCAGACGACGGTCTGGGACGGCGTGCGCAACTACCAGGCGCGAAACCTCCTACGCGACGAGATGGCGGTCGGCGACGGCGTGCTCTTCTACCATTCCAGCGCCGATCCGCCCGGGGTGGCGGGGACCGCCGAGGTCGCGCGCGGCGGCTACCCGGACGCGTCGCAGTTCGACCCCAAGTCCGATCATTACGATGCCGACGCGCGCCGCGAAGAGCCGCGCTGGTACATGGTCGACATCAAGCTCGGCCAGGTTTTCCCGCGCCTGGTCGGCCTGCCCGAGCTGCGCGAAAA
The DNA here is from genome assembly GCA_035696485.1 of Polyangia bacterium. GTDB lineage: Bacteria > Myxococcota_A > Polyangia > Fen-1088 > Fen-1088 > DASRQT01. The sequence continues at coordinate 6,005 of DASRQT010000179.1, forward strand.
TCCCGCGTTGTCGGACATGGTGCTGCTGCGCAAGGGCAGCCGCCTGTCGGTGCAACCGGTGACGGCGAAGGAGTGGAACGTCATCGTCAAGCTGGGCACCGGACATTGACATCGACATCAAACGGACCGCGCGGCCTCCACCACCTGGCGATCAAGGTTCGCGATCTGCCTCGCGTCGAGCCGTTCTATCGTGACCTGCTGGGGCTTGCCGTGATCAAACGCTGGCCCGCCGCCGAAGGGCCTGGCGAACGCGCGATCTGGGTCGACACCGGCGACGGGGCGTTCCTGGCGCTGGAGGTCGTGGCGTCCGGGACGACGGCCGCGGACGACGACGAACGCGCCGCGCAGCCGGGACTGCACCTGGTGGCGCTGCGCATCGCCGCCACCGAGCGAGCGGCCTGGGAGCAACGGCTGGCCGCCGCCGGCGTCGCCGTCTATCAGCGCACGGCGTTCACGCTGTACGTCCGGGACCCGGAAGGAAATCGCGTCGGATTGTCGTCATATCCCGACAGCGGCGGCGGGACAGGCCCGTGAGGCGCTAGCGGCGTGCCGTCGATAACGTTCCACCCCGGCGGCCTGCGCGTCGAGTGCCAGCCGGACGATTCGGTGTTCGAGGTCGGACGCGGCGCCGGCATCCGCATCCCGACCTCGTGTGTCGGCAACGCCAGCTGTGGCCTGTGTCGAGTCAAGATCGTCTCGGGCGAGGATCAGCTGACCCCGTTCAACGCCGCCGAACGCCGCCACCTGGGCAACGTCTATTTCCTGACCAAGATCCGCCTGTCCTGTCAGGCGCGCATCCTGGACGGCGACGTGGTCGTCGAGGTCCCAAACCTGGCCTGACGCCCGACCGCCGCGCGTGACAAATCGGGGCACTTGGATCAAAGTGCTGCCGCCTATCTATAGAGAGTCTAGAAGAGCGTCAAAAGGGGCCCACACATGATGCAGCAGCTGATGGACCTGTTTCACAAGATTTACGACGTCGAGGGGATCATCCGGTGGGGCGGGATGATCGCCCTTATCGCCGTGATATTCGCGGAGACCGGCCTCCTGGTCGGGTTCTTTCTCCCGGGCGACTCGCTGCTGGTCACCGCCGGTCTCTACTGCAACAGCCTGCAGCCCGACCAGCCGCCGCTGCTGAACATCGTGTGGCTGAACCTGCTGGTCATGGCGGCGGCGATCACCGGCGACACCGTCGGTTACTGGATCGGCGCCAAGTCGGGCCCCAAGCTGTTCACGCGCGAGCAGTCGCTGTTCTTCTCGAAGAAGCATCTGATGCGCACCAAGGCGTTCTACGAACGGCACGGCGGCAAGACCATCATCATCGCGCGCTTCCTGCCGTTCTTCAGGACCTTCGCGCCCGTGGTCGCGGGCATCGGCAAGATGCAGTACCGCCGTTTCTTGTCGTTCAACGTGTTCGGCGGCATCGGCTGGGTGTTCAGCATGACCATGCTGGGCTTCGTCCTGGGCAAGATCTTCCCCGGCATCAACAAGCAGATCGACAAGGTAATCATCGTGATCATCCTGGTGTCGCTGATGCCCGGCGCGATCAGCTACCTCCTCAATCGCAAGAAGAAGCCGACCAATCCGGGCGTGGCCCTTTAAGCCTCATATGGCCGGCAACGCGAAGACGGCAAAGACCAAACCTGCCCGCAAGGCCCCGGCCCCGGCGCCGAAGCTGTCACAAAAACCTGCCGGCAAGCCTTCAGCCAAACCTACGGGCAAACCTGCGGGCAAACCTACGGGCAAACCTGCGGCTGCCAACAGGCCGGCCCGCAAGGCGAGGGTCGCCTTCCCGAAGAAGAATCAGCCTCCCACCGAGACCGAGTTCGCCGCGCGCCTGCCCATGCCGGCGGGAAAGCGGTTCGAGATGGTGCGTGGGTTCTTGAGAAAACAGAAGAACGTCACCGAGGAGCTTTACTTCTACGGGCCCAAGACCGGCTGGGCCTACCGCTACCTGCGCGGCGCCCAGCAGTCGGTCTGCTCGCTGATGATTCACGACGATCGGCTGCTGGGAATCGTAGCGCTGGATACAGCCGCGATGTCCGGAGTGACCTGGTCGGAGCTGTCCCCCGTGGCGCAGAAGGCCAAACGTCTCGCTCATGGCAGCCCATCCCTGCTGTGGATCGACGTCCCGCTGGAAGGCAGCGGCGCGGCTGACTTTCGCGCGCTCTTGAAGGCCAAGCTCAAGGCGTTGCCGATCCTGCCGCCGCCCCCGCCACCACCCCGCGCGACGGCATCCTGAACGGCCGTCGTCCCCGGCTCCAGGCCTTGTTTCATGCTAACTTAGCTCGGCCTTGAGGGATCTCGCCGCGCGGGTGTTCGGCGGACGGCTTCGGGGCTGAAGGGCTGACACATGGCTGCTTTTGGAACCCTGACCCTGCTCATCGCCCTGGTGGTGGCGACCTACGCCGGGGTGGCCTCACTGGTCGGTGCCCGCCGCGGCAGCCGGCGCCTGATCGAGTCGGGGCGCGCCGGCGCGTACGCCCTGGCCGGGGTGCTGGGCCTGTCGTCGGTGGCGCTGGTGTACGCGTTCGTCACCCACGACTTCTCGATCAAATACGTCCAGCGATACTCCGACGCCGCGTCGCCGCTGTTCTATCAAATCACCGCCTACTGGGGCGGCCTCGACGGCTCGATCCTCTGGTGGGTCTTCCTGCTGTCGGTGTTTTCGGCGGTCGCGATCTACAGCAACCGCAATCGGCATCGCGAGATGTTGCCTTACGTCGTCACGGTCCTGATGGCGATCGCGGACTTTTTTCTCTACGTCATCGTCTTTCACAAGAATCCGTTCGACACCTTCCTGACCGACATCCCGACGGCCGGAAAAGGGCTGAATCCCCTGCTGCAGAACGCGTACATGGTGACGCACCCACCGTCGCTGTACACCGGCTTCGTCGGCATGAGCATCCCGTTCGCGTTCGGGCTGGCGGCGCTGATCTCGGGCCACCTGGACGACGCCTGGATCGCGTCGGTGCGCAAGTGGACGCTAGGCGCCTGGTTCTTCCTGTCGATGGGCCTGACGCTGGGGATGCTGTGGGCCTACGAGGAGCTGGGCTGGGGCGGATTCTGGGCCTGGGACCCGGTCGAGAACGCCGGCTTTCTGCCGTGGCTGACCGCGACCGCCTTCCTGCACTCGATCATGATTCAGGAACGCCGCGGGATGATGAAGATCTGGAACGTCACGCTCATCATCCTGACGTTCTTCCTGACCATCTTCGGCACCTTCATGACCCGGTCCGGGATCGTGCAGTCGGTGCACGCCTTCGGTCAGGACACCAAGCTGGCGTGGATCTTCAGCATCTTCATGACCATCATCCTGCTGGTCAGCTTCGGGTTCGTCATCAAGCGCCTGCCCGAGCTGCGATCGCGCGCGACGTTTGACTCGTGGCTGTCGCGTGAGGCGGCGTTCACGGTCAACAACTGGATCCTGCTGTTCTCGGCGTTCTTCGTCATGTTCGCCACCATGTTCCCGACGCTGTCGGAGGCGCTGACAGGTAACCGCATCACGGTGGGACCGCCGTTCTTCAACAAGTGGATGGTGCCGCTGGGACTGGTGCTGCTGTTCCTGACCGGGGTCGGACCGGCGATCGCCTGGCGCAAGGCGACGCCGTCGCACCTCCGCTATCAGTTCCTCTATCCGATCATCGCAGCGCTGCTGACCCTGGGGCTGTGCTTTGCGCTCAAGCTGCAAAGCTCGTGGGGGGCGGTG
>DASRQT010000180.1:0-6105 GCA_035696485.1 Polyangia bacterium
CTCAGCGACCTCATCTACGACCTGCTCGCCGTGCCTGGCTATCCGCACCCCGAGTATCGGCCGACGGCGAGCGACTCGACCGGGCTCACGCCGGAGCTGATGGCGCCGTGAGCCCGACGACTTTCACCACGGGCTGCTAGCGGATCAGCGCCAGCAGGCTGACGATGCCGATGCCCAGCATGAACAGTGACTCGCCCGCGATGAGGCCGCCGCCGACCAGGGACATGGTGCTCATGTCCTCGGGAAGGTCGCCGGATGATTCGCCGGATGACGACTTGTGAGGCGCCGGCGGGCGGGCGGTCAGCGTGTTGAACAGCGACGCGACGACGCCGCCGGCCGCGAACCATAGACACGGGATCAGATCGACGAACCCACCGAACGAGGACGCGTAGGGGCTGGACAGAAGCACAGCATCCATCGTCCAGCCGACGGCAAATCCATCGCGCGAACCGGCGATGAAACGCCGGTAGCGCGCCTGGCGGTGCAGCACTTTGCGGGCGATCTCCGTCACCAGGCCGATACCGAGGCCGATCGCCAGCGCCGTGATCTTGTAGCCGGGCAGGTTACCGAGATCGCGGATGGCACCCACGAACTTGAACGTCATGGCCGACTGCCAGGCGCCGACCCGCGCCTCGGGATGCGAGAAGGTGTCGACCGTCAGCACCGGATAGGCCTGCATGAACACCGACGCCAGCACCACGCACAGCACCGACCCGACGACGATGCCGACCACCTGGTAGCGAAACTGGATGGCGCGGTTGGTGCCGAGGCGCCAGCCCGTCGATCGGTCCTGCTGCATGTCGACGCCGACCGTGCACGAGATGAGCAGGATGCTGGCCGCCATCATGCCCACGATCGGATCCTTGAGACCAAGCGCCGACATCAACAACACCGCCACCACGAAGGCGCTCGAGATGGGGTTGGAATCCGAGATCCCGGTCGAGATGCCGTTGATGCACACGAACAGCAAGGACAGCAGGATGGCGAACACGATGAATCCGACCGGCTGGTGCAGGACCGCGGTCGCCACCACCACCACCATCACCCCCCAGAAGACCACCCATGCGACGAGGCGCCCGGTGCGCAGCTGCCCCTTCGCCAAAGCCACCGGCTGTGCCCGCTTCTGACGAACCCGCCTGACGGCCTCCACGCCGATCAAGCTCAGGTCGACGACGGCGGCGCCCATGATCATCGCCAGCCCGATGAGAAAGCCGATCTTCCGGAACGGATCGTGCGGACCCAGCCAGCCGATGGTCCGCAACCACGGGACCAGCAGCTCGCCGATACCGGCCATCACGATGGCGGGCACCGCGATCCGCGAGCCGACGATCATGCCGGCGCCGACCGTCGACGCGGACAGGCCGCTCTTGCCCACGGCGGCGACCTTCTCGACCAGCGCGGCCAGCGCGATGCCGAGCGCCGTGCCGCCGCCCAGCTTCCCCACCGAACGGCGCAAGAGCCGCTTGTCGGTCAGCGCGCGCAGGATGTTGGCGACCGCGTGCCCCGACGGATACTCGAGCTGCAACCGGTCGACCAGGATCGGCGTGTACAGCATGCCGACGCCGACGCCGAACATCCCGATGCAGCCGACGAACAGCATCAGCTTCCAGCTCTGCGGCATGGGCATGTTCAGCCAGACCATGGCCTGGATCAGCACCGCCATGCCGGCCATGGAGGCGATGCTGGCCGCCATGGTCTGCATGTAGTTGGCGCCCTGCTTACCCTCCGCGCCGTAGCCGTAGGTGACGGTGCTGCCCAGGATGCCGGCCAGCACCTGGCCGCCGACGAAGAAGCCGAGGCTGAAGTTCATGTACGCGGCGGTGATGCCGCCCAGCGGCCCCAGGATCAGGACGGCCACCGCGCCCAGCAACAGGTGATACGCGGGACTCTCGGGCGCGGGCAGGAAACGATGTTTCATCGGCGACCCCATGCCGGCCAAATCAACGCCGGCTCCGTGCCAGGACAATAGCGCGTCTGAGATAGTCCGCGATCGCGGCCAGTCCGACCGCCAGCGTCACCCAGGCCAACGTCGTCACGGCCGGCGAGTCCAGCAGCAACGCGCCGACCGCCAAAAATTGCATCACCGTCGCCGCCTTTCCCAGCGCGCTGGCGCGAAAATCATAGCGGACCCAGTGCTGCAGCGCCGGGCTGAAGCGGTACACCACCGACATCGGCAGCTGGATCAACTCGCGGCTCATGATCAGCGCCAGCAACCACAGCGGCGGACGCCGTTCGAAATAGATCGCCAGCAGGACGAACGCCACGAAGATCTTGTCGCAGATCGGATCCAGCCAGGACCCGACCCCGGTCGGCCCGTCGCTCCCGCGCCGGCGCGCGACGTACCCGTCCAGGACGTCGGTGAGGGCTGCCACGCACAGCACGGCAAACGAGAGCATCATCTCCCGCGCCCCGTCCAGTGTCAGCCAGAACAAGCCGCCGAGTGGCACGCGCGAAAGGCTGAGCAAGTTCGGCAGCGACAACAACAAATGACCGCGGCTGCGGCCCCTGCCCTCGTCTGTTTGTCGTTCACGTTCCATGGGTGAAGGACATCTGCCGGCGGGCAGCGTAACATTGTGGCCAGGCAGGCAAACCGCAAGCCGCGAAACAGCGTCAAGAACTCATGAATCTGATGAATTCACCGGACGAGATTGTGCGCTGCCTGGCTGCCGGCGGCTCTGTCCGTGTCGTCGCGGCGGTGACCACCGGGACGGCCCGAGAAGCGGCGCGGCGGCATCGCGCGACTGGCAGTGCTGCGATCGCGCTGGCCCGCGGCGCCACGGCCGGCCTTCTGCTGGCGACGTTGACCAAGGACGAGGAGCGGCTGACGCTGCAGGTGCTTGGCGACGGGCCGCTGGGCGGAGTCACCGTCGACGCGCGATCATCGGGAGGGGTGCGCGCCTACCTCAAGAACCCGTCGGCCAAACTTCCCGTGGTCGGGCGTTCGGCTGCCGGACGAGCGCCGCTGGGCCCGACGGTCGGCCGCAATGGCATCGTCAGCGTCATCCGAGACCTGGGCCTGCGCGACACCTTCAGCGGCCAGACCGCCCTGGTCTCGGGCGAGATCGACACCGACGTCGAACACTACCTCAACGTCAGCGAGCAGATAGACAGCGCGCTCGGCTGCGAGGCGATTCTGGCCGCGGGCGGCGGCATCGACTCGGAGATGACGTTTTCAGGCGGGGTCTTGATCCAGGCGCTGCCCGGTGGCGGCACGGCCCTGGTCGAACACGCGCGCCAGCGCCTTCGCGACGGCGCTCTGCTGCGGGCGCTGGGACAAGGTGACGAACCGCTCTGCGCCGAGGACCTCGCGCGTGCGGTGCTCGCCGGCGCCACCTCCGACGTTCAGGTACTGGACGCGCGCCCGGTGCGTTTCGAATGTCAGTGCTCGCGCGCTCGCGCGATCGATTCGCTGTCACTGCTCGGCAGCGCGGAGCTGGCTGCGATGATCCTCGAGGACGGCAAGGCCGAGGTGACGTGCAACTTCTGCCGCGAACGCTACGACTTCTCCGAGTCCGACCTGGAAACCATCCGCCGCGAAACCCAGAAGCCCACCGGCCTGCCCAGCTAGGCTTCAGCTTGAGCTAGGCGCGCCAATCGTGGATCTGTTCGATCGGTGGCAAAGGCTGGTCAAAATCGATGGCGTCCGGGAATATCTTGCGACATTCCGACTTGAACCAAACGTCGTACGGCTCCTTCGAAGACGCGAATTTGCGGTTACCTTCGACGGGGTCCTTCCCCTCGATGTAGACGCACACGAAGTCGCCCTGCGGCGTCTCGCTGAGAACGACCATTTCGGCATTCAGGTCCTTCGACCGCCGCGACGCCGCCAATTCCTTGCGACGATCATTGAATGCCGCGTTGGCGAAGGCTCGTCCGACATCGCTCTTTCCGGGGCGCACCGGGGCGACGAACGCCAAGCCGCGGCGGCGTTCGCCAACGTCCGGATCGAACCATTCGGCCAGCACCTCCGGTCCCGGTCCGGGTGGGGGCTTGGAAAAATCGAGACCATGAACGTCGGTCAGCAGCCGCATGAATTCCTTGTCGAATGGATCCGGCGACGCCGCCATGGCGGCGTTCGCCTCCGCGAATGGCTTGTCCGATTCGATGTACGCAATTACGAAGGTGCCCATGGGCGTGGGCATCCGGAAGATGCGCTCCATCGTGGCGCCGATACGCTTGCGTGAGCGCACATATTCGTCGAATCGGCTCTTTACGAACGCCGGTATCGACCGGGCATCTTTCCCGGGAAGCTCGGGAACGGCAAAGGCGACTCGATACATGATCGGCTCCTTGGTGATTGAGCGCGTACCTTACACCCCACGCAGAACGGACCGTCGAAAAACGACGGCCTGGCCGGCCGTAGCAGGCAGAAAAAATCCTGGGCGCGGCGACTTTCTCGTGGATGTGCGCCGCCTTGGATGCTGTCACTTTTAGGCAAGGAAAACGTTTTACTTACGGGCTTTCAAACGGTAGGTTCAACGAGGACCGTGGGGAGGCCCCTGTCATGATGAAGCGCGCACGCCTTTCGATCCTGTTTGCAGTCTCCGCTTGCTCGACGTCGGCAGGCTGCTCCAGCTCGCCGACCGCTGTTACCCAGAATCATCCCGATGGCGGTGGTGGCAACAATGGAACTGGCGGGGCCTCTAGTGGCAGCGCCGGCTCGGCGGGCAGCCCGGCTTCGGGCGGTGCTCAGGGGAGCGGCGGGGACGCGGGCAATGCCGGGACGGGTGGCACTTCGGGATCCGGCGGCGCTCCCGGTTCGGGTGGCACTCCCGGTTCGGGCGGCGCTCCCGGTTCGGGCGGCGCTCCCGGCACCGGCGGCACGCCCGGCACCGGCGGCACGCCGGGCGGTCCGGTGCAGCGATACATCTACCAGGGGCTGGAGGGCAACGGCGGCGACCGGATCGGCGTCTACGACATGGACAAGGGCCACAGCCAGGTCAAGATCATCGGCCCGCTGCCGGGCGCCCAGGGTGACTTGCGCGGCATCACCGGCAACACGCTGCTGCATACGCTTTTCCTCTTCTATGAGCTTGGCGGCGGGGGCCGGGTCATCGCCATGGACCTGCACACCGACAAGGTGCTCTGGAGCAAGGACCTGCAGCCCGACGCCGATCGCGGCGAGGTGGACCCCGCCGGAACCAAGCTGTTCGTCCCGGGAGGCGAGAAGTTCACCGGTCCCAACGACACCGCGGAATTCGTTCTGGATCCGAAGACGGGAAATCTGATCACCACCTTCAACATCACGCCGGCGTCGCACGACACCACCATCGGCATCTCCGGCAAGTACGCGTACATGGAGACCAAGAGCTCGCCGATCGTGTCGATGGTCGACATCGCCACCAACAAGATCATCAAGGACCTGAGGTTCGGGAACGTCGTGGGACCCCTGGTGATCAACAGCAGCGACACGCTGTTGCTGGGCAACGTCATGCAGTACTTCGGGTTCGAGGTCATGGACGTCGCGACCGGCAAGGTCATCGCCCAGGTGCACGCCGACGGCGTCACCGAAACCCCGAACGAGAACCCCATCGCGCTCAAGAACCACGGCATCGCCTGGAAGCCGGACGAGACCGAGGTGTGGCTGGGTTCAAAGTTCCACCCCGACGTGTTCGTGTACGACATGACGGTGATGCCGCCCAAGCAGACCAGGCGCTTCAATCCGGGCAACGGCTACAACACCGTCCACTGGATCACGTTCTCGATCAAAGGCGACTTCGGCTATCCGTCGCCCGATCAAAACACGGGGATCCGGGTTCAGGTCATCGATACCAAGACCTATATGCCCGTTGCCAGCATGCCCAACAGCGAGTCGATCATGGAGGTCGACTTTTCGGGCGGTAAGGTGGTCGCGGTCGGCAGCCAGTACGGAATCGGCCGCAAGCTCGCGGTTCCCTGACAGCCGGGCGATCGTTGCCCTCAGGTGGCAATCAACGCGACGCTTCGCGGCGTCAGACCCGCGGCCGCGCTTGAGCCCTCAAGGCTCGGCCTTACGTTGGAGGTAGAGGTAGCGGGGGAGGTTAAGCGATGCATCTTAAAATGAGTGATCTGCCGGGGCGGACGGTGTTCGATGCCAACGGCGTGGCGCTAGGGAAGATCAAGACG
>DASRQT010000181.1:0-3795 GCA_035696485.1 Polyangia bacterium
TCCTCGGTCGTCAACTCGGGGGTGAAGTCCATCGTCACGGCCGACACGTCACCCAGCAGATCGGTCACCGAATTTATGTAGTCCGCGTTCGTGAGCCGCCGCAGAGGCGTCGCGTCCACGTCCGTGATGTCGACGCATTCCTTGGGCGTGTTGTCCGTCTTCGGAACCATTCCTGTGCCGCCGCCGGTGGTGGGGCCGGGGGGCGCCCCGGGCGGGCCAATTTGGCCGTTGCAGGCCAGCGTCAGGAGGACACACATAACCGCCGCAGTCGTCGTTCTTGACAGCATGTACTTAAGTGCCCCCCAGCCCTGTGAACGGTTCACGGGGTTGGCAATAAAGTGATGTGATTAGGCATAGTTGGACAGTTCTAAATGGCCCAAACTGGCGAGCCGGTGACGCTGAATCCAGCGTTCCAGGTACGCCTTTGACTGCCTGCGCTAGCTAGGGCAGAGAATGGCGGGCGAAGGCTTCCCAGGCGACGTCAGGGGTGGCCGCCATCTCTTGCGCCGCCGCGCCGTAGGGGATGTGACCGCCGTTGGGTGAGCACAGCGTCACCTCGACGCCGCCAGCACACTGCGTGCGCGTGATGCAAACGTTGTTGTGCGTCATCATGGGCGTGCCGGTGCAGCCGCTGGCCGTGCTCCACTTTTCAAAGTCGGCCATTGCGCTGGGCCAGAGCATCATGCGCGGCATGCCGCCGTTGTACGGGACCAGGTCATCCTGGCGGCCTCGGAAGTTGACCACGGTGATGGGCCGGGCGGGGGTGCAGGGCATGACCCGGTTGCCGCCCGACACCGGCGCCACCGCCGCGAAGAAATCGGCGGCCACGCAGCCCAGGTAGTGCGACATCACGCCGCCGTTGGAAAGACCGCTGGCATAGATGCGCTTGAGATCGATACAGCCGTCCTGCGCGGTCCGCATCACCGCCGCTTTCAGGAACCCGACGTCGTCGACGTTCATCATCTGCGAGGGACCGCAGCAGGGGCCACCGTTCCACGAGTTGCCCAGCCCCTGGGGATACATGGCGATGAAGCCAACCGCGTCGGCCTTGCGGTTCCAGTTCGACGCGCCAGCCTGCGAGGCTGCGGTTAGACCAAGGCCGTGCATGTCGACCACGACCGCCATGCGCATCTTGCCGTCATACTGCGGCGGCACGTGCAAGTTGAACGATCGCATGGCGCCGCCATACGAGATCATCACTGTCCTGTTGCCGGGGGTCAAAGTGCCGGCGGCGGCGCACGCACCCTGCGGGACGTCCGAGGACACCGCCGGGCCGTCGCTGGCCGGCGCGGCGTCGGGCGCCCCACCGCCGCTTCCGGACGCACCGCCGGTGCCTGGCGCACCGCCTGTGCCGGGCGCACCGCCAGTGCCGGAGGCACCGCCGGTGCCGGGCGCACCGCCGCTACCACCCGCCGGGCTATCGCTTGAACAGCCGGCAAACAGCAGACCGCTGACGCCGATCGCGATCCCGACGAACGCTTTCATGTTCGAGCTCCTGCCAGGTGCCGTCCTGGCGTACGGCGGATCAGAGCCCCAGCGCCGGCCCCGGACAGTATTTCGCCGAGCCAAAAACCTTGTCCTGGCTGCCGGTCAGCACGTTGTAAACCGTGAGCAGGATCTGATTGCTCTGGATATAGGGTGTGTAGTTCATGAAGCGCCCCATCTTCAGGGCACCACCGACGCCACCCGCGAGGACATACGGCGCTCGGTTGGAGGTGTGAGCGGACCCGTTGCCCATCTCGTTCCACCACATGATGAGGGTGTTGTCGAGCATCGTCCCGCCGCCGACGTCGGGGTACTTGTCGAGCTTGCCCATGACGTACGCCAGCTGCGTGCTGAACCACGTGTTGATTTCCGTCATTTCCTTCAAGGCATTGCCGTGCGCGAGATTGTGGTGGCCGTTGGTATGGCCCAGCCAGCTGAAGGTCACGCCTCCGGAGCCCATGGAGAACCAGAAGAAGTTGGCCACACGGGTGACATCACACGCCAGCCCCAGAACCATCAGATCCATGTTCAGGGTGCCCCACATCGGAATGTTGGACCCCGCCATGCTGTAGTTATCTGCCGGCCGGCCCGGGAGCATGCACGTCGCCTGTTGCTGGACCGTCAGCACCTGGGCCTCGATCTCGCGGATCGACGTCAGATGCTTGTCGAGGCGCGCCTTGTCCTCTGTCCCGACCCGCGCTTTCAAGGTCGTAAAGCGACCGGAGACGGCATCGAGGATGCTCTTTCGGCGTTTGCGCAGGTTATCGGCGGCCGCCGGATCCGGCGCCGCGCCGGGCTTCACACCGCCGGCGAACAGATAGTCGAACAGCCCCGCTGGCGCCGTGAGCGCCGGAATCAGCTCCATCGGGCCACGCCAAGAACCGATCGCCTGGAAGGGATTGCCGTTGCCGCTACCCGCGGGGACCACGCCCGTCGGCAGGTGTTTGACCCTGGTCTGGCCGGCCCACTTGTCGGCGACCAATTGATCGATCGAAGGTGTGGTCGGGCGCATGCTATTGAAGCCCCCGCCCGTGTGCGGCGAGCCACTGAGCATCGCGGCCATCGAACCTTGATGACCCCCGTACACCGGTTCCTTGGACGCGTCGGTGTTGATCCCGTCGAAGACGATGAGCTTGCTCTTGAAGGGCTCGAGCGGCTTGTGGGCCGTACCGAGCGTGAAGTTGGTCTCGGTCCCGGTCGGGAACCAGTACGCGGGCATCTGGCCGTTGCCGGAGAACCACGTGACGAACCGCTTGGGGACAGCGCCCTGCGCCTTGGCGTGACGCGGGCGCATCGCCTCGAGAAACGGCAGGGCGATGACCGCGCCGGCGGCGCCTCGGATGACGGTACGTCGGGCTAGCGGCTTCAACATCACAGGCCTCCTTCGGGGATCTTGCGATACAGGAACGGCGCGGTCTGAGGGATGGCCTTCACCAGCGCCAGCGCGCCGCCAGATTTCAGGGCATTTGTCAGCGTCTTCACCGCGCAGGTGTCGCCGTCGGTCTTGTCTCCGGCGTCGCGGCCGAAGGCGAAGCGGAACCACTGGGTGCTAGCGCAAGCGAGCGCCTCGTCGCTGCCAGCCAGCTTGGCCCCCAGCTCGACAGGTCCGTTGAAGCTGCCGGGGATGTCAGACCCCATGATATTTCCCGAAGCGTCGATGGTCTGCCCACCCTCCATCGCCCGCCAGAAGCCGGCCGCATCGAAGTTTTCGAAGCCGAACCCGATCGGATCCATCATCACGTGACAGGTCGCGCACACCGGGTCGCTCACGTGGTTGGCCATCGCCTGCCGTCGGGTCTGATTCGGCTTGGTCACCGGCGGAACGATGTTGGCGTTCGGCGGCGGGGGCGGCAGCCCTTCACATAGCAGCGCCTTGCGCACGAAGATGCCCCGCTTCGTCGGCGACGTGTTGTTGCGATCGGCCTCGGCGGCGAGCAGGCCTCCCATGGTCATGATCCCCGACGCGGGCCGCATTCCCAACCCCGCCTGGTCGACGCGCGCGAAGGTCGTGGCCTGCGGCGCGGTCACGCCGTAGAACTTACCCAGGGTGTCGTTCAGGAAGGTATAGGGCGCGGTGAACAGCGTGGAGACCTTGCCATCACCCTTCCACATGACGTCATCGATGAAGGACTGGACCTCCTGCGCCATCGCCGTCGCGACGCCCGCGTTGAAGGTCTTGTACACCATCGGATCCTTCTCCAGCGTCTTGATGCCGCTCGTATTCAGCCACTGGTCGTGAAACCGCGCGACCATGTCCTTCGCCCGCGGATTGCTCAGCATCCGCATGATCTGCGCCGTGATATCGGCCGG
>DASRQT010000182.1:0-4510 GCA_035696485.1 Polyangia bacterium
CGCACACGTGTTAGGCTGCCGCCGATGAGAATCCGGCAGCGGCCCTGGCTATCGTTGCCTGCCCTGCTGTTCGTCCTCCCCTTCGTGCTCCCCTTCGGGCGACCGGCCAGCGCCGAGACTTACGCGGAGGCCAGCGCGTCGGTCGGCGTGGGCGCGACCGACAATGCGCTATCGGCCACGACCTCGTCACAAGAGGCCGCGACCGGCCGGGACGAATTCACCTTGATCCGGGTTGGCGGGCGCGTCTTCCGCGTCTTGCGCGCCGTGCAAAACGACCTCGCCTACGCCTTCACCGCCAGCCGCTATCTCGACCATACCGCCGCGAATGGCCTGTCCCACGGGCTGACCTGGACCAGCATCATCGCGCTGACAAGCGCGACCCAGCTACGGCTTTCGCTGGGCGCGACCTATTCGCACCTCAACAGCACCAACCCGGCGGCCATGAACCTGGCGCTCGGCCCTGGCGCAATCCCGGCAGGACCTATCTCCTACTTTGCCGCCACCTTTCAGGAGTCGCTGACCTACCGCCCCAAGGCCACCCAGCTGGGTACGCAGTCGCTGAGCGTCGCCACCTTTGTGCCGCTAACCGACGCCCAGGTGTCGGCCATCGTTGCCCAGCACCTGCTGCGCGGCGAAGCAACCCGAGGCCTGAACACCGGCACGGGAGAGTTCAGCCTGGGCCTGACCTGGAACCCCGGCAAGGACGACAGCCTGGGCCAGGAGATCGTCCCGGCCAACCGGTTTGTCTTCGGACAGGTTCTGGCCGGCGCGCGCAGGGAACTGTCGCTGGCCTGGTCGGTGAGCGGTGAGGTCGGCGGTCTGGCCGCGATGCGGGTCGAGGGCGGGCCCATCGACGTCGGCCCCGCCTGGCGCGCCGGCTTGCGCTACCGACGCGAGTTCGGCCAGGCCTCGCTGGAGCTGGCGCGCACCCCGCAGCCCAACGTCTTTCTCGGCGACACCCTGATTGTCGACCTGGTCAGCTTGCGGGTCGGCCTGCCGCTGGATCGCCGTGACCGGTTTTTTCTGCTGGGCATCGCCACCTACCAGCACGGCCGCCTGGTCACGCGCCCCTCCATCACCGGCCCATTCCACCCCGGCCTGGACGTCTGGTCGGCGGTCGGCGCCATCGGCTTTCGACCGACCGAGATCCCCATGGCCGTCTCGCTCGACTACTCCTACTTCAATCAAAAGGGGGGCGACCTGGGTTTCGGGGGCACCCTGCCGCCGGTGCAGCGCCAGGTCGTCATGCTGACCGTGACCGGCATTTTGCGCGACAGCCGACCGCGACAACTGCCCGTCGCTGATTGACCGCGCGCGCGAGTGGCTGTAACGTTCTTTGCCCATGGCTACGCTGCTCGATCGGATCAAGTCCCGTGAGGCCAAGGTTGTGGTGGTGGGCGCCGGGTACGTCGGACTGCCCCTCGCCGTCGAGATCGCCGCGGTCGGGTTTGAAACCACCGCCTACGATCGCGCCGCCGACAAAGTCGATTCACTGAACAAGGGCGTCTCGTACATCAAAGATGTGCCGACGGCGACGCTGTCGCCGCTGGTCAAGTCGGGCAAGCTCAAAGGCTCGCTGGACCCGGACGTCCTGGGCGCTGCCGACGTCGTCATCATCTGCGTGCCGACGCCGCTGAACAAGACCAAGGACCCCGACAACTCGTTCATCATCGACGCCGCCGACCTGATCGCGGCGCGGATGCACCACCAGCAGCTGTTCGTCCTCGAGAGCACCACCTTCCCGGGCTTTACCCGCGAGGTATTGTTGCCGCGGCTGTCCGCGCAAGGGAGCAAACCGGACCAGGACTTCTTCCTGGCGTTTTCACCGGAACGCGTCGACCCCGGCAACAAGAAGTACTTCACCAAGAACACGCCCAAGGTCCTGGGCGGCATCTCCCCCGCCAGCCTGGAAGTCGCGACCGCGATGTACCACCACTTCATCGACACCATCGTCCCGGTCTCGAACACCGACGCCGCCGAGATGGTCAAGCTCCTGGAGAACACGTTCCGCGCCGTCAACATCGGCCTGGTCAACGAAGTCGCCATCATGTGTGGACGTCTGCAGCTCGACACCTGGGAGGTGATCGAGGCCGCTGCCAGTAAGCCGTTCGGGTTCATGCCGTTCTTCCCCGGTCCCGGCCTGGGCGGGCACTGCATCCCGATCGACCCGCTTTACCTGTCGTGGAAGCTCAAGACGCTGAAGTACAGCGCCCGCTTCATCGAGCTCGCGGACGAGATCAACTCGGCCATGCCCGAGGTGGTCGTGGTGCGGGTCGCCGACGCGTTGAATGACCGCCGCAAGTCCATCCGCGGCTCGCGCATCCTGGTGTGCGGTGTAACCTACAAGCGCGACATCGAAGACGTGCGCGAATCTCCGGCGCTGGACATCATCGAGCTTTTGCACCGCCGTGGCGCCGACGTCTCGTATGCAGACCCGCATGTCCCGTCGCTTCGCATGGGCGACTCGACCATGGACCGCGTACCGATCGAACGCGCGGGTGACTTCGACTGCGTGATCGTGACCACCGACCACACCAGCGTCGACTACAAGGCGCTGGTCGAA
Organism: Polyangia bacterium; assembly: GCA_035696485.1. Classification (GTDB taxonomy): domain Bacteria; phylum Myxococcota_A; class Polyangia; order Fen-1088; family Fen-1088; genus DASRQT01. The sequence continues at coordinate 2,564 of DASRQT010000182.1, forward strand.
CGATCGCAGCTCCTCATCGACACCCGCAACGTCACCAAGGGCCTGCGCCAGAAGTACCCGAACAAAGTCTTCTCATTGTAGTTCGGGGCTTCAACCATGCTTCTCGACCGCCGCCTGCCCTTGCTGAACGTCATCGCCGCGTCGATCGTCGTCGCCGGAGCCATGTCGTGCAGCGCCGCTGAAAAACCGGCCGGCACCGTCGACGCCGGCGACGCCGGCGGCACCGTCGACAGCGACGATGACGCGCAAATGCCCGCTCCTGACGTTCCGGCGGGGGCACCCGGGGATGACCTGCCGCCGCCGATCTGTCCGCCGACGCCAGGAGCAATCGACGTCAGCGCCGCCGCCGCGGTGGCGGACAACCCTGTCTGGCACCCGGGGGTCACCGTCACGACGCTGGTCGGGGGCGCCGCCCCTGGAACCACGGACGGACCGATGGCCACCGCGACGCTGAGCAATCCGGTGAGCGTGATCGTGGAACCGACCGGCACCGTGGTGCTGTGCGACTGGGACAGCAACCTGGTGCGACGAGTGACCCCCGACGGCACCGTCAGCACGCTGCTCAGACAGAACAACTTCAAAGCCCCGTTTGGCCTGGCCTATGCCCCGGGAGGCGCCCTTTTCGTGGCGACCGACTACAACACAAAGCTGCAGAAGGCGTCGCTCACTGGAACCATCTGGCGCCTCGACCCGACGGCCGGCACCGCGACCGTGGTGGTCGAGAACGTCGGACGTCCACGCGGACTGGCGGCGTTCCCCAATGGCACCCTGATCCTCGCCGACTACCAGAATTACCGGGTCCTGCTGCTGGACCCTGTCGCCGCGAAAGTTACCGGGCTGGCCGGCCTCGGGCGCTGCCCGGGGCTTGCCGACGGCAAGGGCGATGACGCGCGCTTCAGCGTGCCGTACGGCGTCGTGCCCCTCCCCGACGGAAAGGTCCTGGTGGCCGATTTCGGCAACCACGTGCTGCGCGTGGTGACGGCCGACGGCACGGTGTCGACCTTCGCCGGCGATGGCAACGCGTTTGGGACCGTTGACGGACCCCGGATGCAGGCGCGATTCAACGCGCCCAAGGCGCTGGCGATCGACGGCGACGGGATCATCTACGTGTCGGACCCTGGCGCTCATCGCATCAGGCGAATCGGCGCCGACGGCGCGGTCACCACCCTCGCGGGGGACGGGATGGCAGGCTTCAAGGACGGCGCCGGCGCGGAGGCCCACTTCGAAGGGCAGGAAGGGATCACGGTCACCGCGGATGGCAAGACCCTCTACGTCGCCGACGGACACGGCGGCACCGACAACGCCCCCTTTCACCGCCTGCGCAAGATCACCATCGCCCCCTGAGCGCGATTGGGCCATGACGTTCGGCCTCCCTTCGCACTAACCTTGGCGGGCATGGCCGAAACCGCAAAGGGCTACCAGTCGGTGCTGCGGATGCAGTCTGAGGTGAACGAACGTACGGTCGCCAGCGCCGACCTTTACGCCGACCACCGCAAGCGGCTGACCGACCATCTGGCCGATCTGGCCCCCGCCGGGCGCGACGGCCGCCTGTGCCTGATGGGCGCCGGAAACTGCAACGACGTTGACCTGGTCGCGCTTGCCGGCCCGTACCGGGAGATCCACCTGGTCGATCTGGACGTCGCTGCCATGGCGCGGGCGTTCGAACGGCAACCGGCGGCCGTGAAGGAAAAACTCTTCCGCCACGGACCGATTGATCTGACGGGTCTCCTGACCACGCTGGATCGCTGGGTAAAGAAACCGCCCCCGCTGAAGGAGATCGAGGCGGCGATCGGACCAGCCGTGGACAGGCTGTGCGCCGCGATTCCCGGTCCCTTCGATGTCGCCGCTTCCTGCTGCCTCAGCACACAACTGGCACACGGGATCACGTCGACGCTGGGCGTGGAGAGCCCGGTGCTGGCGGACGTGCGCAACGCCGCGGCCACCGTA
>DASRQT010000183.1:0-11444 GCA_035696485.1 Polyangia bacterium
GCGTGGATGTATCACTCCGGAGCTGGCTTTGCGCCCGCCGTCGAACCCAGGACCGCGGGCGGCACGGGGAACGTCAACGGGTTGGTCGCCGGCGGTCCCGGCACCGCGCTGGTCAAGGAGGCCGCGGCGCTGGCGCCTGGAAAATATTTCGTTTCGCTGGGCTTTGGCCGCTCCGGCGCCTATTGCTCGCAGTTCCTTCCGGGCGGGCAGATTTACAACCAGCTGATCGTCGGCGCCAAGGAGCTCAAGGGCAAGGTGACCTTCGGCGCCATCGTCATATTGCTGGGGATCACCGAACGACATGGGACCGCGGCCGACATTAGCAACTACCCTCAGTGCATCAACAAGCTGGTCACGGCCGTGCGAACCGACCTGGGCGAACCGACCCTGCCGCTCTTGATCAACGACTATGAGATGGGAACCACTGGACCCAACAACCCGCAGAGTGCGTTTGCGCAGTCCATCCGCCCGAAGATGATGATGGTGCCCAGCGTGGTGGCCAATTCGGCGCTCATTCCCACCGACAACCCCATCGTCGAGATCGAGAACGACAGCCGCACAACGGATGACCACCATTTCAGTCTGGGCGGCCACAAGGAGTACGTCCGCCGGGTGCTGCAGACGATGAAAGACAAGGGGTGGTTTCCCTGGTAGGGGCCCGGCTCAGCGCGCCAGCTGGACGATCTCCTGGAACGTCCAGACGTCCTGCCGGACGGTCGTGAGGGTCTCCTTGCCGTCCCTGGCGACCTCTCTTGATTCGGTCAATTGATAGCAGCCGGCGGCGCCGTGGTTGATGAGATGCGGCGTCTTACGAATGAACAGCGCCGCTTCCTCCTTGCGCGGAAAGTCCTTGCTGCTGCGAACCAGCTTACCCGTCGCGCCGTCGACGTGATCCCACCAAACTTGAAACCGCGTCTTGTGTAGGGCCCGATTCATCGACGGTTTGCTAGGAACCGCCGACCCGGTTCTACTTTTTCCACCACGAGAACATCCAGGGCAGCAGATCCAGCTCCTGCGTCCAGACGCGCATGAAGGATGCGACGTGCCGCTCGGTGACGTACTCCGTGTACTTGATGACGGGGGCGCCAGCCGCCTTCATCGCCGCCACCATCCGCTGCGAATTCCCGACTCCGTTCTGTTCGTCCGCCAGACTGTGAAAGACCCAGAACGGAACGTTCTTGATGCTCGCCGCCTTGGTGGTGTCCGAATACAGCCCGGACAGCGGAACCGCGCAGGCGAACGTCGTGGGCCGGCGCACCACGAAGTCCCACGTCCCCTCGCCACCCATCGACAGTCCCGTCAGATAGACGCGATCGGAATCGAGCGGAAGCGCCTTGTCCTTCAGCATCATATCCATCAGCTCGAAGGTCGCCTTCTCGGATTCGCTGCCTCGCCAGCTCTCGTCGGGAACAGTCGAGCACTGCGGAATCAGCACGACCGAGGGGAATTCTTGCTGCATGTTGGGGGCGACGATCGAACGCGGCCCGACGAACAGTTGATTGGTGCCCGACATCCCCAGGTTTCGGTAGGTGGCATTGTTGCTGCCGCGTTCGGCGCGTCCAATCAGGAAGATGAAAAAAGGATACTTGACGGCGGTCGACACAAACTTGGGGGTGTAAACCCGATAAGGCAGAACGTGCCCCGTCGATGACGTGAACATCTTCGGCGCCAGCGCCGTCTCCACGTTTTGGTTGATCCAGGCCATGTTCTCGGCGTCGCTCTGCTTGACGAAGTTGGGATCCATTCCGGTCGAAAGAATCTTCACCGTCTGTTGCAACCGGCCGGTCGGATTACCCTGGGCCCCGGCGACGGTGTACGCCGTCACGGTGACGTCATACGATCCAGCGCCCACCGCCCAGGGCGCCGCGGCGTTGGCCAGCTCGCTGAAGAGAAACGGCGCGGCGTCGTCGACGCGCACGCGCTGGCCGCCCAGCTGGAACTCGACGCTCACGGTGCCGGGCGGGACATTCGCCTGCAGCGTGAACCGGGGCGGCATCTCGACGCGGTTCATGTCGGCGGTGATGGGATCAAAGCCTTTGACCGTCCCGCCAACGACGACGTTGTAGAGCGAGAGCGTGACGCCGCCGGCGCCCACGTCGCCGCCCGATTCACGACTGCCGTCACCTGGAACGACGCCCGTGTCGACGCTGGCCCCGCCGTCACCACCGCTGCCAATGACGCCGCCGGTGCCGCTGCCGCCGCTGCCACCGCTGCCCATGACACCACCCGAACCCGTGACACCACCCGAGCCACCCCCGGCATCGGTCTTGCCGCCCGGCGGGCCCGAGGATGCGGCTTGGCTCCCGCAGCCTTGACCGGCCAGCACCAGCGACAGCGCGGCGGCCAGGAGGAAGAGGTCAGATCGACGATAACGATGACAAGTCATGCCAAGCCCTTTCGTGTCCTTGAGACTCAAGGATAGTGAGCATTGGGGAAGTACTGTAGACAAAAAGCGGCTCCATTCTGATTGGTCTCGTGGTGCAACGGGAACGTCTCGTTGATGTCGGCGGTCACCGGAACGGCCGTGGCGTCGAGGGCGCTGTTGTTGATCGGGTCGGCGCCCGGACGCGCCGCCGCCTGATAGATGAACTTCTTGTCGGTGCCGCAAACGCCGTCGCCGTTGTCGTCTGTCCACAGAACGAAGTTGTAACGGTGCCCCTTGACCAGGATGGTCGGCCATTTGAGGACCAGCTGGCCCTGCGGGTCGACAACGCCGGACTTGAGCTCGCCGACGATGGTTTTGTCGGCCAGATCAGCGATGACCCCGTAGGCGTTGCGACCGGGATGTCCCTCGGTCAGGCCCTGGTGACTGTCGAAGTTGTAACTGAAGTCACCGAAGTAGCTGCACACGGGGACCGGCGCGGTGCTCGCCAGCACACTGATTCGTGCGCCCGACGCCGTGGCTGCCAGCGGGACCAGCCCGCTCACGTCCAGGGGCGGCACATTGCAAAAAGCATTGGCGTTCGCGTCAACGTAGTACGCGACATTGTAGGAACGGCCCGCGGTCAGGATCATGGGCACCACGACTTCGAATGTCCCGCTTGCCGCAACCATTGCTGACGCTCGTCCCAACACCGATCCCTTGTCGTCAGCGAGCGCCGCGTTGACAGCGCGTCCGGACTGGGCCGCAAAGCCGGAGCCGACCAGCGTGACCCCCTTGTTGTCGGCGTCAGCGAGCGCCGGACCGGCGTCGCCTGATCCCTGGTCCGGACTTCCAACCTGAACGTCCGGAATGGAATTGTCGACCTCGTTTCCCGACATGGTGTCCGGCCCCGGGCCCGGCGATAGCAATTGGTCGCTTGCGGAAGCGTCCGGCGTCGAGCCGCCCGCGTCGGCCGGCGACGAAGGCGAAGGTCCGCACGCCAACATTCCCATGCAACAGATGCCACAAGCGATCGACAGAGTGAGATTGCGCATAAGGTCTCCTGGACGGTCGTCTGGGTGACGAAGGCGGCGATGGCGTCAACCACCTCGGCGCTGACCGTGGCGGGAATCATATACTCGGACAGCTATTCGCCGCGAGCGACGGAACGAGCCGTCTCAGGCGGGCTTTGGCGAAAACCTGGTCAGGCTGGTCAGGGCCTCTTGCCGCAGGGATTGACGGCACGCGACAGATTCAACCCACTGGCTGGCGTGCGCCGTACACATGAGGGCACGGCGCGATTCGGTTCCGGCCACCAGGATCACCGGCGGGGTTTGACATCCGGGGACGAAGCAGGTCGTCGGCGCTTCTGCTCCGGTGCGCCCGCGCCACGAACCCCTCCGCTTCTTGAACAGGCCGTTTTCGGCTGGTGGTTCCAACGCCTCCAGGGTACAGCCGCCCGGATGGCGCGATCGTGACGGCTGTGTGAACTCCTTGCCACCAATCGGTTTCAATCGACTGGCGTGACCGGCCGATTTGATCGGAGACCCATCGGGGATGCTGACGCGTTTGGGCGGTCGAAACGACCTGCCCGCAGCCCTCGCCCGGGCGCCAGATCGGCCACCCGTTACAATGTTAACGTCAAGTAAAGACGTACATTTTCCCGGTTTGCTTGGCAATAGGCGGCCTGATTCGTGAGCGTTTGCATTGTTGCTTAACAGAGCCCCTGTTCTGACGCCACGTGAGGGGAGAACGCGTATATGTTCCCAGTATAGAGGCAGGTTTTTTTGAGTCAGGGCCAGAACGAATATGAACGGGGTGAAGACGAGTCGGTGACTAGCCAGCACGCCGAAGCTCTGGCCAAGGTCGCCCTGGTCCGGACGCCGCCGCGGCTGGTCGAGAAGGTCGACCGCGTCCGCCTGGCCGCCGTGCCGGCCCCGAACACCCCGACCCGCGAACCGCCCCGCGAGGTCGATCGGTTCGAGCTCAAGTACTGGGTACCGACCGCGATCACGAACGAGGTGCTGGAGTACGCGCGGCCGTACCTGGTTGTCGACCCCTTCAACGTGAAGCTGGGTCTCGACCGGCAGTACAACACCACCCTCTATCTGGAGACGCCGAACCTCAACGCCTACCGGACGCACGTCGACGCGGCGGCCGACCGCTACAAGCTGCGCATCCGCGCCTACGGGGAGGTCCCGCGCGGGCAGGCCTTCTTCGAGACCAAGCGCAAGATCAAGTCGATCACCGTGAAGACGCGCGCGGCGGTCGAGCTGCGCGACGTGGCGCCGCTGGTCGACGGCACCTACAACGCGCTGCCCGCGTCGCTGGACCCGGTCGAGCGGCGCAACCTGGAGAACTTTCTCTACCTGCAGACCGTCACCGACGCGCGCCCGTGCGTGCTGGTGCGCGCCAACCGCGAATCGTACTGCACCCCCGACCCCCGGGAGGAGGTGCGCCTCACCTTCGATCGCGAGATCGGCTTCCAGCGGGCGCGGGGCGCGTCGTTTCACGTCAATCCCGGGGACTGGATCCCGATCGACGGCGAGGCGCAACACGGCCACCGAGGGTCGCACACCATGATCGAGCTCAAGTTTCCGCGCATCGCGCCGCTGTGGATGGGGCGCCTCATCGAACGGCTGGACATGTACCGGGTCGGATATTCGAAGTACGTCGCGGCGGTGCGGTCTCTCCTGGATCAATCGATGGTCGACGCGATGACCTGGGATCTGGTCGGAGAGAGGGAATAACGTGGAGCAGCGGATCGGCTGGGAGGTCGCGCTGGCCTCGCTGTCGCTGGCGTTCGCGCTGTCGGTGGTGGTGGCGTGGGTCTATTCGGCCACCCACGCCGGGCTGTCCTACCTGCGCGGCTTCACGCAGAGCCTGGCCATGGGCGGAATCATCTCGGCGGTCGTCTTGCTGGCGATCGGGGACGACGTCGCGCGCGGATTGGGGGTGGTCGGCGCGCTGACCATCGTGCGCTTCAGGACCACCGTGAAGGACGCACGCGACCTGATGTTCGTGTTCGCCTCGCTGGCGGCCGGCGTGGCCTGTGGCGTGCAAAGTTACGCCATCGCCATCGTCGGCACGGGAGTCTTCACGGCGGCGGCCGGGTTCCTGCACTTCTCGTCGTTCGGAACCCACCGCCAGTTCGACGCCGTGCTGCGCATTCGCATGCCGGTGCATTCGCCGCAGCAGCGCGCCTTCATCGATCTGCTGGAGCAGCACTGCCGGCGTTTCATCCTGGTGAACCTGCGCGAATCCGGCAACGAGCTGTTCGAGCATTCGTACCAGGTGCAGTTCTCGGATCCCAAGCTGGGGGCGATCTTGCTCAGCGAGGTCAACACGCTGCCGGGCCTCACCGGGGCGACCCTCTTGATGCAGGACTCGTCGCTGGAGCTATGACCCGATCACGCGCGCGCCTGGCGGCCCCCGTGGCCGCGATCGTGGCCGGGGGAATGTTCTGGTTCCTGTCCCACGGCGGCGTCGCGTCGTCGCTGGCGGTGCGCGGCTACGTCGAGGTCATCGACCATGCCGCCGCGCCCCTGCAGGCCGGACGCGTGGCGCGAATCGCGGTGCACATGGGCCAGCACGTGAACCCGGGCGACATCCTGGCGGTCATGGACACCAAGGCGCTGCAGTTGCGGAGGGAGGCCGCCCGCCTGATGCTGTCGCGCTCCACCGCCGACCTGCGCGCCCAGGAGGTTGTGGCCACCGCGGCGGTGGCGCGCGCCGAGCTGATGGTGCTGCGCCTGCAATCGACCCAGACGCGCAACAAGGCGCAGCTGCGGGTGGTGAGGCGGCAGCGGACGCGTCTGGAGAAGCTGGCCGCGGAGCAGCTGGTCACGGCCCGCGACGTCGAGGCGGAACGCCTGAAGGAGGCCGACCTGGTCGCGAGCGTCTCGGTCCTGGACGCCGCCGCCGTGCAAGGGCGGGCCGGCCTGGGCAAGCCCACCGGTGGCGCAACCGCCGTCGATCAGCTGTCGCGCCGCCTGGAGCCGATGCGCGAGGCCGTGCGCCTGCGTGAGGAGGAGCTGAAGCTGGCCGAACTGGGCCTCGAGGAGGCAACCGTGCGCGCGCACGTCGAGGGGACGGTTTCGGCGATTCTGCATCGCGAAGGCGACGTCGTGCCGGTGGGGACGGAGCTGGTGCGCATTGCGAACGGACGCCCGGGGCGCGTGCTGTGCTGGATCCCCGACCGACTGGTGCAGAAGATAACGGCCGGACAACCGACGCGCCTGCGCGGACTGCCGTTTTTCGACACCACGTTCAAGGGGCGGGTCGCGGAGATCTCGCCCGAGGTCGAGGAGGTCCCGCTGCGCGCGCGGGTCAGCGCGCAGGTCGCGGCCTGGGGGCGGCGCGTGGAGATCGAAAGCTGGCCCGCGCACCCGATGGTGCTGGGCGAGGCCGTGCATGTTCGGTTCTGAGCAGGTGTTCGCGCATATGCCCTTGCTCGCTCTGCTGGTGGCGCACCTGTTCTCGGGCGACAAGGGGCCGGCGCCGGCGCTGATCAAGGTGCCCGAGGCACTGGCCAGGCGATCGGCGACGCTGGAGCCGTCGGGCGTGGTGTGGTCAGCCGCGCTGGACCGCTATCTGGTCGTCAGCGACGACACCGGCGATTCCGACAATCACCATCAACCCTGGCTGCTGGCGATGACCCGCGACGGCGCGTTCGACGAAGAGCCGGTGCCGATCCTGGGCATTGACGAGATCAACGACGGTGAATCGATCTGCGCCGGCCCGAACGGGCTCTACTTTCTCACGACGTCGCATTCGCTGAATCTGCGTGGCCACGCCGTCGCGACCCGGCAGATGCTGCTGTTGCTGAAGCTGGAGGGACGCGCGCTGCGCGTCGAGGGACGTGTCGACCTGACCTCGGCGCGGGCGGAGGACGGCGGCGGATCGCTGCTGGAGATCGCCGGCCTCCCGCCGCACGGCAAGCTGGACATCGAGGCCGTGACCTACCGGGACCAGGCTTTGTTGATCGGCCTCAAGGCGCCGCTGTCGGCCAGCGACGGCGCCGTGGTCCTGCGGCTGGCGGATCCGGTGGCGGCGCTGCGCGCGCACAAGCTGCCGCCCGGCGCGGTGACCCGCCTCTGGGAGATCGCGCTGCACGTCACCAAGCACCACATCCCGCAGGGGATCGCCGATTTCACCAGCCTGCCGGATGGATCGATGGTGCTGCTGGCGAACTCGCCCAAGGGGCGAAAGGAAGACAGGGGTGGCGCCCTCTACTGGTACCGGCCCGGCGCCGGCGAGGCGCAGCTCTTGCGACGATTCAAGGAGCTGCACCCCGAGGGGGTGACGCTGGACCCGGAAGGAAAGTCGCTGGTGATCGTGTTCGACAACAACACCGGCCCGCCCATGTGGGTCCGCTGGCCAGTGCCGCTGCCGATTCAGGGGATGAATTGAAGGGTCGCACGCGGCCGGCGCTGTCCGGGATCCTGCTCCTGCTTCTGCCCGGCGTCGCTTCCTGTTACCAGCCACGACCGCTCGACGCGCGCGCGATCATGAACGAGGTGGCCGAGGAATCGCAGGCAAGAGGCGAAGGAAAGAAGCCGCGCGCGTCCGTGACAGCGACGGGGACCGCGGCGGCGCAGGGCCTGACCGAGGACCAGGCGGTAGCGCTGGCCCTGCGCGCCAACCCTGACCTGCGCGCGGCACGGCGCCAGCGCGGCATCGCCGAGGGCGAGATCGTGGCGGCCGGCGCGCTGGCCAACCCGACCGTCGGCTTCGACGTACTCCACCTACAGGACAACCGGACGGGTACCGCGCAGGCCATCACGCTCGGGTGGGATCCCCCGCAGCCCTGGATCTACGCGGCCGGGCGTGCCTCGGCCCGCGCCGGGGCCGACGCTGTCGCCGCCGAGATCGCCGAGGCCGAATGGCAGCTCGCGATATCTGTCCGCGGCGCGCACGCCGGTCTTCTGGCGGTGGCGGAAGAGCGCGTGCTGGTCGGCAAGGGACTCGAGGTGCGGCGAAAGATCACGGAGCTGGTCACCCGACGGGTGAGCGGGGGCGCGTCGACGCGCCTCGACCTCAGCCTGGCGCAGCTGGCGGTCTCGCAGGCCGAGACCCTTCGCGACGACCTGGCGGCGCAGCAGATCGCGGCCGCGCAGGCGCTGGGGCAGCTGCTGGGAACCGAGGCCAGCCCGCCCAGGGCCGTGGGCGCCCTGTCCGACCAGACCACCGCTCCGCCGCCGCTGGAGGTGCTGGTCGAAAGTGCGCTGGCCTCGCGACCGGCCGTGACGGCCGAGGAGCAGCGGTTCCTGCAAAAGGAGCAGAACCTGCGCCTGGAGCACGCGCGCCGCTGGCCCTGGTTCCGCTTCACAGCCATCCCGCGCTACCGCAACGACAGTACCGACGCCCACCCCAGCGACTACGCCGTCGGGGTGCAGTTGACGCTGCCGATCCTGAATCAGAACGGCGGCGGCGTGCAGATCGCCGAGGGGTTGCGCGATCAGGAACGGGAGAGTTTCCGCAAGCTGGTCAGCGGCATCCGGCGCGAGCTGGGCAGCGCGCGCGACGAGATCGTGTTGCGCAACGAGACCGTGCAACGCTACCAGACCGCGGTGCTGCCCGGCCTGGATGCGCACGAACGCCTGCTGGGGATCGCGCTTTCTGGCGGCCAGGTCGACGTCGTGGCGCTGCTGACCGCGCAGGACGCCATCCTGCGCAACCGGCGCGACTACGTCGGGATGCGCCTCGGCGCTTACCGGGCCCGGCTGAAGCTGGAACGGGCGATCGGGCCGCGCGAGCGCGCGAAGTAAACTCAGCGGCAGACGGCGCGGTGGATGGGCGGCGTATCGCCCTCGCTGGTCATGTAGTAGGCACGGCCGTCGGGGCTGTAGGCGACGGCTTCGCCCTGTTTCTCGTTGGCGATCGGCACCGCCACCGGGAGGGCCTGGAAGGCATCCTCGAATGGCGCGCTGGCGGGGATCCGGAACTCGAACAGCGTGTCGTTTGTGCGCAGCAGGAAGCCGGTGCCGCACGGGTGGGCATCGGCGCCGGTGATGGGCGCGCTGGTGGCGACCGACACGGCCAGGTCGGTCACCTTGGTGGCCACGCCGGCGGCCGTCTGGCCGAAGCCGGCCGGCAAGCGGTAGACGGCGCTGCGGTTGCCGGCGGTGACCTTCGTTATGACGTAGAGGTTGCTGGTGCGCGGGTCAACCAGCAGTGATTCGGCGTTGTGCGCGCCGTCGGGATAGGTGAAGCGCAACTGTTCGGCAGTGACAGCAGTCAAGGTGGCGGGTGCGTTCGTGTCGACCGCGGGCTCGGGCATCCTCAAGATCGTGTAGTCGGGCCGCGGGGCCCGGTTGTCGCCGATGTCAGCCAGGTAGACGCAGTTCCCGTCGGGACACGGGCCGATCGCCATGTCCTCCACATCCAGGACCGCGGCGCCGGTGACCCCGAAGGTAGCCAGCGTCGCCCCGGCCTCGTTGATGGCGAAGTACACCGGTTGCGGGCCGTCATTGTGCACGTAAAGGACGCCCGGGTTTCGCCGGCTGACGGCGATGCCGGACAGCCCCTTCAGGTCAGGGTCGATCACATTTCCCAGCTTCGCCACCGGCCCATACTCGGTGCAGGGCGAACACATCACAGGCAGCTCGCCGTCGATGGCGGGCGCATCGATGGCGGGCGCGTCGATAGCGGGCGCGTCGACGGCGGGCGAGCCGCCGCTGCCGTCTGATGCCGGCGCGGGAATATCCGCCTCGCCGCTGTCGGGGAGTTGTGGCGCGGCGGCGCCGCCACCACAGGCCGCCAACGCGACGATCATATTCAGCGCAACCCCGGCGGCGAAAAAGCGCCGGCGCGGCGCGGCGCGACAGGGGCCGGACATCGGGACCACGTTACATCAACGTCGACCGAACCGGCTAAGTCGCTTTCGCCACGGACGCGGTCTCCAACCACCAAGGGTGCTTGGCCGTCCCGTCGAAGTCGTCGGAGGTCTTGTATTTCTCCCACGTACCGCGGTCAGCCGCGGACGCCGTGCGCGCAAGCAGGGACTTCATCGCGGGCTCGGCAAGAGGCCTGGCCGTGTAGGCCGCGAGCAAGGCCTGCTTCAAGATTCCCACCGTGTCACAGCCCGTGATCACCACCGACGTCGGGAGGCTCATGGAATAGTGCAGGCAATCGCTGGCGGTTACGGAACCATCGACCAGCGGTTTGCTTCGAAAGAACAACCCCGATCCCAGCGGCTTCATACCCAGGACGCCGATCTCATGTTCGATCAGCACCGGAAGAACCTTGTGCTGGAAGCTCTGGTAGTGGGCGTCCATCACGTTCAAGGGCATCTGCACGGTATCGAAACGAAAGTTCTGCGCGAACGCCGTGTTCAACATCTTGAGGTGAATGTCCGGATTCTTGTGACCGGTGAACCCGATGAAGCGCAGCTTCCCCGCCTTCTTGGCCGCGACCAGCGCCTCGATGGCGCCGCTCGGCCCGAAGACGCGCTCCGCGTCTGACATGCGGATGACCTCATGGATCTGGACAAGGTCGATGACGTCGGTCTCAAGCGCTCGCAAGGACTGATCGATCTGCGCGGCGGCGGCCTGCTTCGTGCGACCGTCTATCTTCGTCATCAGGAACACCTTCTGCCGGTAACCATCGCGCAGGGCCCGCCCCATGCGAACGTGACTCTTGCCGTCGTTGTAGTCCCAGCAGTTGTCCATGAACGTGATGTCATGGTCGACCGCCATACGAATAAGCCGGATCGCCGTCTGCTCGTCTTCGGGCAGACCGATGTGAAAACCGCCCAGCCCAACCGCCGAGACCTCAACGCCGGTTCGGCCCAACTTGCGCCTGGGCATGACCGCCCCGGCCGGCAACTGGATGTCGGAGTCCCTCGGCGCACCCGGTAGCGGTTTCTTTGGTGGTCCGCCCATCGCCAGGCCACCTCCCAGAGTCAACCACGTCACCGAGCCCAGGCCGGTCTGCAGGAATCTTCGCCTCTGCTCGCTTGGGGTCATAAATCATTCGTGGTTCCGCTTTCGCGGGACGCAAGAGGCGAAAATGGCCGTTCCCGTCCAGCTCGGACGCGGGATATCATGAACGGCGCATGCTTGATCGCCTCGCCGCCCAG
>DASRQT010000184.1:0-4382 GCA_035696485.1 Polyangia bacterium
CAGAGCGAGCGCGCGCGCGCCGCGGCGCCCAACGGGTCGCCAAAGCGAATCATCACCATCGCCTGGGGCAACGGCGTCGCCCAACCTTCGTTCTACCCGGCATCCGTCGACGACCCGACGGCGAACACCATCATGCAGCCCCTGGCTCCCCTCAAGACCAAGGTGACGATGGTGTCCGGCATCGACTTCAAGCACATGCTGGACGGCGGGCACGTCTACGACGGCCACTTCTCGTATCCGACCATGTTCACCGGCACGTACAAGAACGTCGGCGGCCAGCGCGCCACCGCGACCGGCCCGTCGATCGATCAGGTTGTCTCGGATGCGGTGGCCAAGCAGGTGAACCTGCCCATGCCGCTGCTGAACATTCAGACCGCGGGACAGCCGACCAGCTTTCGCGCGGACGGAACTCGCAACACGGCCGAGACCAACCCCGGGCGTTTGTTCACGACGCTATTCGCCAACCGGCCTGCCACCACGACGCCCGGCATGCCCGTGGTCAACACGCTGTCGCTGCGGCGAAAGAGCGTGCTCGACTATCTGAACCAGGACCTGACCAGCTTTGGCAACCGCCTGGGGACCGAGGATCGGGCCAAGATCGCCAGCCACCTCGAGTCGATCCGGAAGCTGGAGACGCAGCTGTCGGCAGGCGGCGGCTCGTCGGCGTCTTGCATGGCGACCGCTCCCGCCGGCGCGACCGACTACCAGGGAAACATGAAGGCGTTCAACGATCTGGTGGGGATGGCGTTGCGATGCGACGTCACGCGCGCCGTCAGCATGGTGTGGGCCGACGACGGCGGCAGCGGTCCGGGCGGCCTGCCTTTCCTGGGCGTCGGCGACTGCCACGGTGTCGCTCACCAGGGCGCCGGTGGTTACGCCCAGAAGATCAAGATCGATACCTATTACATCTCGCAGCTGGCGTACCTGGCCACAGCGCTGAACGCGGTCCCCGAGGGTGATGGAACCGTGCTGGATAACAGCCTCATCATCATGGCCAACGACATGACCGAGGGGTCGTTCCACTCGGTCAACGCCATCCCCATCGTCATGGTCGGCAGTGCCGGCGGTGCGCTCAAGACCGGACGCAACGTGCAGGTGGGAAGCTGGGCCGGCAAGACTGGCAACTACTGGAGCAGCGGCAGGACCGGCGTCCCCCATAATCAGCTGCTGGCCTCGATCTCCAATCTGATGGACATCCCCGCGACCAGCTTTGGAACCGGCTTTCCCGGGACGCTGGCCGGCCTCGCCTGAACAAAGGACATATGCAGCTAATCGCCTGTAGGTTCGGCGTGGCGGTTGTGGTGTTTGTGGGGGGGTGTTCGGTGACCGGTTCGGTCGGCAACCCCGGTGCCGGGGGCTCCGGCCATGACGCTGCGGTGTCAACCGGCGGCGTCGGATTGCCGGGCGATGGCACCGGTGGTGCTGCGGCCGTCGACACGGGCTCGCCGCCCGCCAGCGGGGGCACGGCGGGGCGAGGCGACGGCAGTATGGCGGACGTTGAACCGTCCGGGTTCGATGCGTCGCCACCAGTCGGCGCCGCCGCCGGGTACGGTCTGGCCGGTCCCAGCCGCTGCGCCGGTGCCGGTGTGGCGGTGTGCGAGAGCTTCGAGAACGGCCTCGACGCCACGATTTGGCGCACCTCCGCCAGCGGCGGCGCGACCGCCGTGGTGGACGAGATGCACGCGGCGCGCGGCACCAAGGCGCTGCACGTTCACTCGGGTGGTGGCGGGAACGCGTACATCACCGAGCGCAGCTCGTTCCCCGCTACCAGCGCCAACCTGTACGCGCGCATGTACGTCTACCTGGAGGACGACATCACCACGTCGGGACACTTCAGCATGGCTGAGGGCGCCGGCACCGGCACGGGGGCGCGCATCCGTTTTGGCGGCCAGTTCAAGAACTTTGGCGTCGGCACGGATGGCGGGTCCTCAGGTGACTGGACCGATCGCGACAACAAGGTCGTGCCGTCGAAGCAATGGATGTGCATCGAGTTCCAGTTCAAGGGCGACACCAGCGAATTTCGCGTCTGGTGGGACGACGCCGAACGGACCGCCCTGCACGTCGGCCCCAGCCGGCACGGCGGATTCACCATGCCGACCTTCAACTCGCTGTGGTTCGGCTGGTGGATGTACAACGCGTCCGAGCCGCAGGACATGTGGATCGACGAGATCGCCATCGACTCCAAACCGATCGGCTGCGCCAAGTAGACGAAGCGACGAGCGTAGCGACGAGAGCCGCGCGACGCTGGGTGTGTCCGATGGTGCGGCGCCCGTGTTATTCTCGTCATGAGGCTGGCATGATGTCATCGCGACAGGCTGCTGTGGTCGGCGCTGCGTTGGCGGTGGTCGGCGGCGCACGATGCGGCACGACCGACCAGCAGCGCGCGGGTGACGCCGGCAATCCCGCGGACGTTGGCTCCGGCGGCACTGCCGACACCACGCCGCTGCCTCCCGGAAACACCGGTTTTTTCCCGTCGGGCACGCCATGGGATCGCGATGTCTCGACGGCGGCGGTCGATTCCGAATCGGCCACCGTGATCGCCTGGCTGGCGGCCAACGGCGGGTGGGGCACCGGCCGCATGCAGATCGATTTTTCTATCGAGGTCCTGGTGGCCGACGCCGCAGCGCCGATGCGGACCTTCACGACCACCGGGGACTTCTACACGCCCGATTGCGATCACGTGCCGGTCCCGGTGCCGGCCGGCGGCGTGCTTGAAGGCGAAACCGGATATGCGTGTGCCGGTGACGGCGACTGCCATCTGCTGGTGGTGCACAAACCGACCAATCGCCTGTTCGAGATGTGGCGCGCCAACATCACGGCCGCGGCGTTCAACGGCGGCTGTCTGGCGGTCTGGGACCTTTCGCGCAAATACGGCGACGTGGGGCGCGGCGATCAGTGCACCAGCGCCGACGCCGCCGGATACCCGATCGCGCCGCTGCTGTTCACGGCCGACGAGGTCGCGGCCGGCGCGATCAATCACGCCATCCGGTTCATCCTGCCCAACGCCCGCATCCGCCGCGGCGTCTACGTGCGACCGGCGACACACGTGGGCGGCCCGTCCGGACCGGCGACGGCGGTTCCCTACGGCGCGCGGTTCCGGCTGCGCGCCGACTACCCGCTGGCGTCGCTGCCCAACGACGGGGCCCGCGTGGTGGCGCGCGCGATGCAACGTTACGGAATGCTGTTGGCCGACGGTGGCAACATCGCGCTCACGGCGCGGGTTGACCGTTCCACCACCGCGAAGTGGGCCGGCCTCCTCGCCGCGCGCGATCTGCAGGCCCTGATGGTGACGGATTTCCAGATGGTCGACGCCGGCCCCCGCATCACGGTTACCAACGACTGCGTGCGCGCGCCGTAGCCTGAAACGGCTGTCGGGTGTCCCGGCGTGCATGTGATAGAAGTCGCGCCATGGGTCGCGCGTCCACCTGCAACATCTGCGACGGCACCCTGGCACCCAGGTTCGCGTCGGTCGTGGATCCGCAGACCCGCGAGGTCTTTGCCATCGACGTCTGTACTGGTTGCGGCCTCGGACACACGACACCGCAGCCGGAGGACCTGGGCCGCTATTACGGCGCCACCTACCACGGCTGCCGCCATGGGTTCACGGCGCGCTATTGCATGGCGCGGCGGCTTCGCCTGGTTCGCGCCGCGGCCGGGGCGGCGAGCGGGCGCCGGTTGCTGGACGTCGGTTGTGGCGACGGCAGCTTCCTTACCGGCGCGCGCGATCGCGCCGGCTGGGCGGTCGCCGGGACCGAGATGAACCCGGCGGGGGCGCGGGCGCGCGGGCTGGACGTGCGATCCTCGATCGACGAGATCGCCGCGCTGGGGCCGTTCGGTTGCATCACCCTGTGGCATAGTCTTGAGCACCTTCGCGATCCGCGGGCGGCGCTGACGGCGCTGGGGAAGTTACTCACTCCCGATGGCGTGCTCATCGCCGCCGTCCCCGATGCCGGCGGGATGCAGGCGCGCACATTTGGCGCGCGCTGGTTCCACCTGGACGTTCCCCGGCACCTGTTCCACTTTGGCCGGCCCTCGCTGCGGCTGGCGCTGGAGACCGCCGGCTTGTCGCCCGTGCGGCACTGGCATCAAGAGCTGGAATACGACCTGTTCGGCTGGTCGCAGAGCGCCCTCAATGCCGTCATGCCGTCGCCCAACGTGTTTTTCAACCAGCTGACCGGAAAGCCGGTGTCGTCGGGTCGGGTCGAACGCGGCGCCAATATGCTCCTGGGCGCCGCGCTGACCGCGCTGTCCGTCCCCGCGGTCCCGGCGGGCACCCTCCTCGGCCGCGGCGGGACGCTAATCATGGCCGCGCGCCTCTATTCCAGTGACGCCAGGTAGTCCTCGTACATCAGGGCGCCGATGGTCAGGCAGCCGTCGTGTTT
>DASRQT010000185.1:0-17742 GCA_035696485.1 Polyangia bacterium
ACCAGCGCCCGGGCCAGCGCCACCCGTTTGCGCCACCCGCCCGACAGGCGATCGGTCGCATCGTCGGGGGTGACGGCGCCGCCGCCCAGATCCATCTTGGCCAGGACCTCCTCGACGCGGCCCTCGTCGTCGGAAACCGACAGGCCCTCGCACACGGCCTGCCGCACGGTGGTCCCGGCCGCGAAGCTGGGGATCTGCGGGAGGACGCCCACGCGCAGGCCGCCACGCCGCGCGATCTGTCCGCGGTCCGGCGACAGCGTGCCGGCCAGGAGGCGCAGCAGCGTCGATTTGCCGGCGCCGTTGGGGCCGATGAGGCCCACGCGATCCCCATCGGACAGCGTGAAGCTGACCCCCTCGAACAGGGGGCGGGCGCCGAAGGTGTGTGCAAGCTCTTGCGCGGACAGCAGAATCGCCACAGGGGGGCGAAGTCTATCCTACGGGGTCGCCCCTCGCTTTCAGGCGGCGCGGACGGCGGCCGGGATCAGGCGCAGCAGCGATTCGATGTCCGGCTTGTAGACGACGGGTGTGTCCAGCTGCACGGGGATCATGGTGTCGTTCTTGCCGGTGAGAACGATGATCGGGATGCTGCGATAGCGCGCGTCGGCGCGGACCGCGCGCACCAGCTGCACACCGTCCATGACCGGCATGGTCAGGTCGGTGATGATGAGCGACGGCATTTGAGCCGACAGGTGCAGACAATCAATCGCCTGTCTGCCGTTGGCCAGGCAGACCACGTGATGGCCCTCCACGACCAGCAGCTCGCGAAGCGCGTCGCGCGCCTCGGCGTCGTCGTCAACGATGAACACGGTCTCATGCATAATGTTCGCCCATCCGAGACGTAGTTTCCCCGACGCGTCCACGGCAATCAATCGGGTGGTGATGGTATTGCGTCGCTGACGGGTTGTTTTGTCGCGGGCTTGCCAACCCGCGGAACCGGGAACGTCAATCTGAACACGGCGCCGCCGGTGGCGCCGTTGGCGGCGGTGATCTCTCCGCCCATCATTCGCATCACGCGGTCGGCGGTCGCAAGGCCCATCCCGGTCCCGGCGATCCCTTTGGTCGTGAAAAATGGCTCGAATAATCGCGGCAGCGCGGCTTGCTGTATCCCGACGCCGTCGTCTTCAACCGTCACCACGACCCGGCGCGCCTCGGTGCGTGCCTTCACCAGGATGCGGCCACCGGTGGGCAGGGCATCGCGCGCGTTCAGCAGCAGGTTCACGAACACCCGCCGCACCTCATCACCCCAGCCCCGGATCAGCGGCAGCGGCTTGAGAGCGACCACGATGCGGATATCGACGCCGTCATTGCGGGAGCGGTAGCGCAAACCGCTCTGCGCCATTTCGACGGCCGAGCGGACAGTGGCCGCGACGTCCACCCACTCGGGTGGGCGGAATTCGTCGCGCTGGCCAAGCCGCTGCAGCTTGCGAACCAGCTCCGAACCCTCTTGCAAGATCCGGCTGATGGCCTCGATATTCTCGCCCTGCGCCTCCATGCACACCTCGTCGCGTCTAAGCGCCGAAAGGCGCAACGCGATCGCAGCCAGCGTGCTGCCAACGTCGTGAGCCACACCGGCGGCCAGCTCGCCGAGGGCGTGCAACTGCTCCTGACGGGCCACGGCGTGTTGCGCCTGTTGCGCCGCCGCCAATTTGAAAGAGCCCGCAAGGACTGAGGAAATTCCGCCTTTCCGTTTCGCCTGCCCGGCCTTCGCAGGTGTCGGGCGGCGGCGCGGTCTGCCTTCCCTCATCTCATATCCCCCAAGTCAGTAAGGCCTCACTACTACTGGTGCCGGGGTCAACTGATGTCCAGTGACAACCCCGATCTTATTGGTGTCGCCTCGTACGGGCGGTCGTCATTGAACAACACTACAGTCCAACCCTGATTGCGCGAAGCACAAGACCGTACAATGTTGAGTGCCGCACTATCGCGCAGCGTGACAACCTTAGCAGGGAGAGCAGCAGTGGCGGAACGCGTTGGCAGTGACGTCCGGGTGATGCTTGTCGACGACCACCAACTCTTCAGGGAGGGATTGGTCGCCCTGCTGGCCCTGGACAAGGGGCTGACCATCGTGGGACAGGCAGCCACGTCACGTCAGGCGGCTGCCCTGGCCGACGAGGTCACGCCCGACGTGGTGGTCCTCGACCTGACCCTTCCCGACGGGGATGGCATCGCCACCACGCGCGAGCTGCTGCGGCGGCGACCACGCACGCGCATCCTGATCCTCACGATGCACACGACGCAGTTTTTCGTGCGCAAGGCGCTGGCGGCCGGGGCAGCGGGCTACGCCCTCAAGAGTCAGCCGGCGGAGGAGATCCTCGAGGCGGTGCGTGTGGTCGCGCGTGGGGACACCTATGTGTCGCCGCAGATCGCGCCCCCGCCCAGCGACGAGACCACGGGGCGACGCGCGCAGGACGGCCTGAGCGCGCTGGACGAGCTGTCACCGCGCGAGCGCGAGGTGTTCGATCTGGTGATGCGCGGGCTATCCAACCAGTCGATCGGCGAAAATCTTTGCATCAGCATCAAGACCGTCGAGACCCACCGGTCACACATCAACAAGAAGCTGGACGTGCATTCGACCGGTCAGCTGATTCGCCTGGCCGCGCTGCAGGGCCTGGTCTCGCAGTAGTTCTTCCGGGCCAAGGCGCGGGCCAGCGCTACCCTGGGTTGACGCCCAGGAGGTGCCCGATCAGGAACGTGATGGCGGCCGCGCTGCCGCCGATCAGCAACATCCGTGCGCCGCTCCACAGGGCCGACTTTCCCGTGAACAGGCTGATCACTGAACCGACGGAGAACAGCGACGCCGCCGTCAGCGCCACGGCTGCCAGCAGCGCCGTGCGGCCAGAGCTGACCAGGAATGGTGCCAGCGGCACAATCGCGCCGACCGCGAACGCCGCGAACGAAGACGCGCCGGCCAGCCAGGGCGAACCGAGCGCGCTGGGATCGAGGCCCAGCTCCTCGCGCGCCAGGGTGTCCAGCGCGCGCTCGGGGTTAGCGACGATCCGCGTCGCCATGCGTGCGGCGTCCTCCTTCTCCAGCCCACGCGCTTCGTAGATGAGCGCCAGCTCCGCGGCCTCCTCGATCGGATATTGTTTCAGCTCGTCACGCTCCATGGAGATCTGACGCTCGAACATTTCGCGCTGAGATCGGATCGACACGTACTCCCCCGCGGCCATCGAACAGGCGCCGGCCAGAAGGCCGGCCACCCCCGAGATGAGGATGAAGTCGGTGTGATTGCCGACGCCGGTCGCGCCCGCGACACCCAGGATCAAGCTGGCGTTCGAGACCAGCCCGTCGTTGACGCCAAAGACCGCGGCGCGCAGGCTGCTGGCGCCGGCGGCGCGGTGGCGGCGGCCGACCTCCTCGATCGAGGTCGGCATGCTGTGCTCTGCCTCGCCTTCGCCGTAGATCGACATGCCGCGAACCTTCATGGCGGCCAGCACGGCGCGCATGCGTTCGGGACCAAACCGCCGCACCAATCGCGCCACCAGACGGGCGCGCCAGCTGGGCGCGTACGCGGGCGGTGCCGTCGTGCCCGACAGCCGCACTTGATGTTCCCAGATCGCGGCCTGTTTCTCGGCCTCGATGGCCAGCGCAGCGAACAGCGTCCGGCGATCGGCGGCGGGCTCCGCCTCGGCGAGCACGCGGTAAAGATAAGCGGATTCTTTCTCTTCTCCCCAGCTCTCGATCGCCCCCATGTTTCCAGCTTATCAGGCGAGACGAGATCTCCCGACTCAAATGGCCAGCACGTTTCGATCCGGAAGGGTCTGTATCGCCGGAGCGCGGTCACTTTTTCCCCGCAGCGCGGGCGATCAATGAGTAAGCTCTGGCCCAAGTCGAAGCCATGCCCGAAGAAACAACCTCTGCAGACGATCTGGCGGCGCAAATCCTCCTGGTTCTTGGCAGCGATTTGGATTCGCCGCGGGACGGGGCCGGCAGCGCCGAGGCGTTCCGGCGCTGCAGCCGCGACCAGCTGCTCGAGTGCGCCAGGCGCCTCGGCTTGACCAAGGTGATGCGGCTGACGAAGGAAGCGCTGGCCAGGCGCATCCAGCAGGCGTTCGACAAGCTGCCCCGGAGCGCTGCGCCGGCCAACGGCGCGAGGGCAACCGCGAAAGCGACGGCGATGGCGAAGGGCAAGGGCAAGAACAAGGAGACGACTGCCAGCTTGAACGGCGGCGGAGGCAACGGTGTCAAGGCGAAGGCGCCCGTGGCGGACGCTCCGCCCGACGTGTTCTCGTCTTTTCCGTCAAAGTTCGATCTGGGGCCAGGCACCGAGCAGTCCGAACCGCCGCGGAACATTCCGTGGGGTTACGGTCAGGACCGCGTGACGGCCATGGTGGTCGACCCGGAGAGGATGTTCGTCTACTGGGAGGTCACCGACGACGCGATCGCGCGCGCGCGGCGCGATCTGGGGCGCGGCGGCGACGGCGCGTGGTTGAACCTGCGCGTGTACGACGTCACCGGTCGGCTGTTCGACGGCACCAACGCGCACAGCTACTTCGATCACAAGATCGAACGAAGTGATCGGCAATGGTTCTTCGAGATCAACAAGCCGACGTCGATGAACTGCGTCGAGGTCGGGCTGCGATCGACCGAGGGGTACTTCGTCAAGATTGCCCGCTCGGGGCGCGTCGAGTTCCCGCGCCGCGAACCGGTGGGCGCCGGCCACGTCGAGTGGCTGACCGTGCGAACGGCGTCGGGGCACGCCGGCGATCCGGTGGCGGGCGGCCTGCCACCCGCCAATGTGGGCGCCGGCGCCGACGGCGCGATCGCGGGGGGTGGACAGCAACAGGACGAGGGCTCCTCGATCCCCGGCTGGACCAGCGGCCAGCCGCTCGGCGACGGGCAGGCGCTGGCGCACGGGCAAACGATTGATCGACGCTGGGAATGGCGTGAGGGCGAGCGCGGCGAATGGCAAAGCCAGCTCGAGTCCATGGCGTGGACCGGCCCGGTGGTTCGCACCACCTGGGAGGCGGGGCCGTTCAGCTATCCGATCGAGGCACCGACGCTTGTCGAAGAGCGCAACCAGGGACGGATCACCACGCGAACGACGAACGGCCAGGTCCACGTCGTGTACGGACCGTGGCAGGTGGTGATCCGCGGCGTCGGAGCGCGGGCCGAAAGGCGCGTGCTGGCGACCTGGGAGGTCTATCACAGCTGGGCGACGACCACGGGCGGCGAGAGCAAGGCAACCCAATGGCGGCAGCTGGCGCCGGGAAGCTCGGAGTGGGTGGCGCTGGGGGCCAGCGAGCGCTCGTGGATGTTCGGCAGCGAGCTGAGGCTGGGCGGCGCATCGGAGATCTTCTTCCGGGGCGCCAGCGAGCTGCTTTACGCCGGCGCCAGCGAGCGCCTGTACGCGGGTGCCAGTGAGCGCCTCTATGCCGGGGCCAGCGAACGTCTTTACGCCGGCGCCAGCGAGCGCGCCCGCGACTACCCCGCCGGTGTCGGCGCCAGCGAGGCCGCGCCGCCGCGCCAGTATCCGGAGAGGCGGTAGGGGCGATGCCGGCCGGATATTTCTCGCTGGTGCTGCACGCGCATCTGCCGTTCGTCCGTCATCCGGAAGATCCGACGGTCATGGAAGAGCAGTGGCTGTACGAGGCCATCACCGGCACCTACCTTCCCTTGCTGCAGACCTTCGAGGGGCTGGTGACCGACCAGGTTCCCTTCCGTTGCACGGTGTCGCTGTCGGCGCCGCTGATCACGATGTTGACCGACGATCTGCTGAAGGAGCGCTACGCGGCGTATCTGGACAGGCTGATCGAGCTGGCGGAAAAGGAGATCGACCGCACCCGGCCGGAGCCGCACTACAACCGGCTGGCGCACATGTACTTCGACCGTTTCCAGTCGTTGCGGCACACCTGGCGCTGTCACGACGGAGATCTGGTCCGTGCCTTCAAGCTCTTGCAGGAGGCGGGGCGGGTCGAGGTCATCACGTCGACCGCGACGCACGCCTTCTTCCCGCTCATGGATCGCAACTGGGCCAACATCAGGGCCCAGGTCCACGTGGCCGCCGATCTGTACGAGAAGCACTTCGGTCACCGCTCGCCGGGTATGTGGCTGGGTGAGTGTGGCTACGTCCCCGGCGTCGACGAGCTGCTGCGCGAAGCGGCCGTCCGCTACTTCTTCGTCGACACCCACGGCATCCTGTTCGCAGATCG
Organism: Polyangia bacterium; assembly: GCA_035696485.1. Taxonomy (GTDB): domain Bacteria; phylum Myxococcota_A; class Polyangia; order Fen-1088; family Fen-1088; genus DASRQT01. Next base: position 6,153 of record DASRQT010000185.1, read on the forward strand.
CCAGCCGGTCTACGGCGCGTACGGCCCGCTTTACTGTCCCAGCGGCGTGGCGGCGTTTGGCCGTGACATCGAATCATCGCAGCAGGTGTGGAGCGCGAAGGACGGGTATCCGGGCGACAAGCAATATCGCGACTTCTACCGCGACATCGGCTTCGATCTGCCGATGGACTACATCGCACCCTACGTCCACCCCGAGGGCCACCGCATCTACACCGGCATCAAGTACCACGCGATCACGCACGACAAGCTGCACGACAAATGGGTGTACGACCCGGACGTCGCGATCCGGCGCGCCGGCGAGCACGCGATGCACTTTCGCGTGAACCGGCAGCAACAGGCCGAACGACTGCGCGCGGCCAACCCGCAGATGGATCGCCCACCCATCATCGTCAGCCCCTACGACGCGGAGCTTTACGGCCACTGGTGGTACGAGGGGCCGGTCTTCCTCGGTTACCTCTTCAGACAGCTGCACTTCAACCAGGACACGATCGAGACCATGACCCCCGGCGACTACCTCGGGCGACATCCGACCAACCAGGTCGCCACCCCGGCGGCGTCGTCGTGGGGCGCCAAGGGTTACAACGAACACTGGCTGGCCGAATCAAACGCCTGGACCTACCGCCACCTGCACATCGCCGGCGAACGCATGGTCGAGCTGGCGCGGCGGCACCCGGCCACCGACCCGCTGACGACCCGGGCGCTCAATCAGGCGGCGCGCGAGCTGATGCTGGCCCAGAGCAGCGACTGGACCTTCATCATGAAGACCGGGACCACGGTGCCGTACGCCACGCGGCGGATCAACGAGCACATCCTGCAGTTCACGCGGCTTTACGACGACGTGACGTCGGCGAAGGTCAGCGAGCCATTCCTGGTCGACCTCGAGTCCCGGGATAATCTTTTCCCGCACATGGACTACAGGATCTACGCCAGTTAGATGAAAGTTCTCTTCGTCGCGTCGGAGTGCGCTCCGTTCGCGAAGACCGGCGGCCTCGCCGATGTGGTCGGGTCACTGCCACGGGCGCTAAAGGCGCTGGGGCTGGACGTGCGCGTGGTGATGCCGCTTTACGCCGGCATGCCCTGGAACCAGCTGGAACCGCTGGACGGCATGTTGCCGGTGCCGATGTGGTGGGGAACCGCGCAGGCCCGCGTCCGCGTCGGGCGGCTGCCGCGCAGCGAGGTGCCGCTTTACTGCCTCGAGTACCACCGCTATTTCGACCGTCCGTATCTCTACGGCCCGCCTGCCGAGGGTTACTCGGACAACCTGGAACGATTCTCCTTCCTGTCGCGGGGCTCGCTCGAGGTGTGCAAGGCGCTGGGATGGATCCCGGACGTCATCCACGCCAACGATTGGCAGGCGGCCCTGGTCCCCGTCTATCTAAACACCGTCGAGTGGGCGCAACCGCTGCACGGAACGGCCAGCGTCTACTCGATTCACAATCTGGCCTATCAAGGGATCCTGGACGGCAATGCGCTCTCCATCACGGGCCTTGGCCGCGAGCACTACAACCCGACCGAGTTCGAGCACTTTGGTGCGATGAACCTGACCAAGGCTGCGCTTTACCACAGCACGCTCATCAGCACGGTCAGCCCGACGTACGCGAAAGAGATTCAGACCGGCCCCTACGGCTGCGGCCTGGACGGTGTGTTGGCGCAGCGTAGCGGCGATCTGCGCGGCATCCTGAACGGCATCGACATCGACGAGTGGAACCCGGCCAAGGATCCCGCGCTGGCGGCGCGCTACGACGCCCGCCGGCTGGCGGGGAAAGGCAAGAACAAGGCGGCGTTACAGAAGGAAGCTGGCCTGCCCGTGCGTGCCGACGTGCCGGTCCTGGGCCTGGTGGGGCGCCTCACTGCGCAGAAGGGCGTCGATGTGCTGGCGCACGCGCTGGACCGGATCCTGAGCTGGGACGTGCAGCTTGTCTTGCTGGGCACCGGCGATCCCGAGGCCGAACGGTTCTTCGCGCATGCGCAGGGCGTACGCGGCGATAAGTTTCGCGCCTGGCTTCATTTTGACGACGGGCGCGCCCACCGCATCGAGGCCGGCGCCGACTTCTTTCTGATGCCGTCGCGGTTCGAGCCGTGCGGCCTCAACCAGATGTACAGCCTCCGTTATGGCACGCTGCCCGTCGTCCGCTCGACCGGCGGCCTGGTCGACACGGTCACCAACTACGACGAGCAGACCGGCGGCGGCACCGGCTTCATGTTGAACGACCTGTCGCCGCAGAGTCTGGCCGACACCATCGGATGGGCGGTCTCGACCTGGTTCGACCGACCCAAGCACATCAGGGCCATGCGGCAGCGCGCGATGAAGCTCGACTTCTCCTGGGCGCGCGCCGCCCGCGACTACCAGCAGCTCTACCTCGACGCCTACCAGCGCCGCCGCGGCCACGCCTACAGCGAACCGGTCGCAATCGGGCGCACCGACGGTGTGAAAACGTCAAAGACGACCCCCAAGTCGGATCGATCCGGTCCCCTCGCTAGTGGCTACGACAGGCCCAGAGCTGGCGGCGCAGCGCGGCCGCGTCCAGCTGTTCGCCGATGAAGACCAGTTCGGTGCGCGGGCGCTCCGTCGCCCACGGGTCGCCGAAGCGGAGCGTGGTATGCGCGCCGGCGCGTTCGAGGAAACCGCGCCGGGCGTCGCCGGCGATGTGAACGAAACCCTTCGCGCGCACCAGAGACTCGCCGAGCTGTTCGCAGACCTGCAGCAGTGGCTCGGCCAGCAGGGGCGCGTCGTCGGCGAAGGTCGCGGCGACGAGCTGACTGTGGTGGTGCGGCGCGTGCTCCGGCGAATGCTTGTGATGGCCGGTCGCGCGGCGCGCGGCGGTCGTGTCGAGCAGCCACGGAATCAACTCGGCGGAACCTTCCGGCGTGTCGGGGAAGCTGGCGCGTTCAGCGGCGCTGTTGCGCATTGCCAGCATGCGATGAATGGCGACCACCTGGTCAGGCGACGCCAGATCCAGCTTGGACAGCAGGATCCGGTCGGCCGCCTCAACTTGCGCTCTCGCCTCTTCATGGCGCTGCAGCTGTCTGGCGCCAGCTTCGGCATCGACGACACAGATCACCCCCGCCGCGGACGCCGGCGCGGTGCCGGCCGGCAGCGCCTCCAGGCCATCGAGGATCGACCACGGCTCTGCGATGCCGGTCGTCTCCAGCAGGACAATCTCGGGCTGGGACCGGGCGACAACCTCCGCGATGCCCTCCCACAGCTCTGACTGCACGCGCACCTCGTGGCACACGCAGCCGCCGACCAGCTCCATCACGTCGCCGGCGCGCGCCTTGATGAGGCGGCTGTCGATGTCGATGCGCCCCAGCTCGTTGATGATGACCGCGATACGATGGCGATGTTGCCGGGTGAGAACGCGGTTCAAAACCGTGGTCTTGCCGGCTCCCAGAAAACCGGTGAGGATCAGCAGGGGCGGCGAAGGGATGTTGGGCGCGGACACCACAGTCACAATACCCACGCCAAGCTAGTCGTCGTCAAAATGATCGCGAGCCCCGCGAGTGGAGGGCGCGACCGACGGCACCGACTCGACACCGGCGCCCTTCCACGCGTCGGGGACGCAACGGCGTACGGCGGCTTCGATCTCGGCGGTCGGACGATCCAGATCAACCGCGCAAGGCTGGCCGCGCAGCGCCGACAGCGCGCGATCGGCGTAGTAGCGAACCAACGGGAAGGGGTTGAGGAGCTGCCGCGCCACCACCGGCACCGCCTGGCGGACGTTGACATTGACCTTTCGTTCACCCAGGACGGTGACGGCGACCGCCTGTTCGTGGGCCTTGCCCCTGCGCGCGGTCGCCAGCAGGACATTGGCGTCCAGGTCGCCGTAGAGATCGGTCAGCGCGCGCCGGTCATAGCGGTGACCCCAAAGGCGCTCCATGTCCCCGACCAGCTGCCGCACGCTCTTGTCGGCGTGGCACAGCGCGCATTCCATCGGCCGGTCGCGCTCGACGCGCGCGGGATCCGTGGGCGATCCGATGCGGTGGTATCGCGTCAGCGCGTAACCAAGGCCCATGTTCTTGCGCGGCATGTGGCAGGCGACGCAGGCGCCCGCGGCACCGGCCGGATCGTGGTGCGCGTGGGCGCGCACCGCCGTCTCCGACTGATAGGCGGTGTGGCATTTGGTACAGACCAGGTTGCCCGCCACGGTCCCGAGGCGCGCCAGCGCCTCCGGCTTGTCGGCGGCGTGCGGGTCGTGACAGGTGACGCACGACATCTGGCGCGCGCAGCCCCCCAGGATGAAGTCGCGCCCCTCGCCCGAATTGGTGTGACTGCCGCCCATCGTCACCCCGCCGCCACCCCCGCCCCCACGGCGCGCGCCCCCCTCCCACGTGAACGGGTAGCGCGAGAACAACACCTGGTGGCACCGCGCACAGGTGCGGTTGATCCATTCGGCGCGCCCGACCGGTCCCCATCCCTTCGGCTGCTGCACCTTCATGAACGTGCTCTGCGGCGCAAAATCCGGCAGCACGCGCGTGTCGCGCGTGTGGGCGCGGCTACCGCCATGACAGGATTCGCAACCGATCCCGATCTCGACGAAATGTTCGGCACCAAACTGCGTGCGAATCGCCTGCATGCTCTGCCGCAGCAATGTGCGCCCGTCCGATTCCGCCGGCGAAGCCCCGGTGACGAACCGGACTTCGGATTGCAACGCGGCACCGAGCGCCTTGCTGTCCGTGACCTCGAACGACCAGCGACGGTCGTCCGGCAGCAGGCGGTCCACGACAGTTCCCTGATACCCCGGCCCTCCCGGACCGAACAGCTCCGCCCAGGTGCTGTCGAAGTACGGCGTGGTGTTGTGGCAGAAGACGCAGGTCTCGGTCCACACACCGCCCGCGCGCAAACCCGGGCGTTCGCCCACCATCACCGAATACCCCTTGAGGCGGAACGACCGCGTCTCGAACACGTACGACACCGGCAGGACCAGCTCGGCGCCGGCCCGATAATGTCCCGGATGCGCGCCACCCGGCGGCGCCGTCGCCTGCGTGGCCGGCACCTCGACGCCCGCGTAGTCCTCGCGATATCGCCCGCCGATGACCCGCGTGACACGATAGGTGTGGTCGCCAAACTCGCGCGACTGGATCGACATGAACCGCGCGCCGTCCTGCTGGCTCAGGCGCGCGCTGTCATCCTTGAACCGAAACAAGGCACCGTCGAACGGCGCATGAATGCGTGCCGTCTCCGCGGTGCGCGTCATCTCGCGCATGGGCGACTGCCGCCAGGCGGCAAAGATGTCGGCGTGGCAGCCCGCGCACGCCGCCGAGCCGGCATAGTCGCCGCGCAAGATGTTGCTGGCGCCGCGCGTGCCGTCGCCCTCGCCGTCGATCTTGCGCGCCGCCGGTGAGGCTGGCCGCGCTGTTCCACACCCGCCGGCGGCGGCGATCGCGGCCACAAGCGGCAACAGGACCGCCAAAGGTCGCCTTGCCACAGCGGGTCGTCGGGCGGCCTGGGCATCGGCGGTCACGAAAACACCTAATCAAACCCGCGACCTGAACTCAAATCCCGAGCGCAACGGCGCCACAGAATCTTTCCCCCCTCCCCGCCACTTCCGATTGCGGCTCCCATTCCTGCGCCGTACCTTTAATGGATGGCTGGGCAGGATGTGGCGGCCCCGGGGGAGATGAGGGAACACCTAGCTCCTGCTGAATCGCCCCTGCGAAGCTCGAGCTACGAGTATCGCTCGCGCCTCAAGATTGGATCGCTGCCGCTGGTCCACGTGGTGCGCGGCATCGACCCGTCGACTGGAGCGCGCCCGCCCGCCATCGGGGTCATCGCCGTCGGCCAGGTCGCAATAGGTGTTATCGCCATCGGCCAGCTGGCGGTGGGTGGCATCGCGGTGGGGCAGGCGGCCCTGGGTCTTGGCTGGGGCATCGGCCAGCTGGCGACGGGACTGCTGGCGGCAGGGCAAGTCGCGGCCGGTGCCCTGGGCTCGGTCGGTCAGGTCGCGCTCGGTCCGCAAGCGCTGGGATTGATCGTCGATCACTCGTCGTGGGCAGCGGTCGCCTGGCTGATCGGCGGCCTGGTTCTGCTGGGGTGGCTGATGCGTCGGATTGCCACCGTCGGTCCCATCGTCGGCAGAGGGACCGGCGATCTGTCCCGCATCGGCAGCCTGCGCGAGGGACGGGCGCGGGTCGCGGCGCGCGTGATCTCCAGGAACCAGCTGCGCGCGCCACTGTCAAACCACCCGTGTGTTTACTGGCATTCGCTGCGCGTCGGGCCGGGGATACGCGCCCAGGAAAAGGCCGGCGCGGACGTGATGGTCGCCGACGGCAGCGGAACCGCCCGCGTCGATCTCAGCGGCGCCGTGATGTTCATTCGAAATGATCGCTACACCGAGCTGCCGGCCCCCGACTGGTCGCTGTACATGGAGACGTTCCTGGCGCAGGGGGACGACCTCTTCGTGGCGGGGCCGGTCCGACTGGAGCCCGACGCAGAAGGGCATCCGCTCTATCGTCCCGGCGCCGTGGCCCCGGTCTTCCGCGGCGACGACGGTCACCCGGTCGTGATCACCACCCAGCCGCCCTACCAGCTCGGCGCCGAGCTGAAGCTGGCCTTCGGCATGGCCGTCGCGCTGCTCCTCGCCGCGCTGATCTCGGTCGTGACCTAGGCGCCTGGGTTTACATCCCCAGCGGATCCTGGCCCGGCCTGGTGACGCCGCGAAGCGTGGCGCGCGTGGCGGTGACGAATTTCGCGCCCTCCTGAACCTGCACCTCCACCAGAACCGGGCCGACCCCGGGCGCGAAGGTCGTGCGAATCAATCGCGTGGGATCGGTGCGCGCCTCCTCCACCATCGCGCAGTTGGGGTATTTGCCGCTGTCGAGAGTGACCTCCTGTCCAACTGACCGGACCGCGGCGGTGCCCCCGGCCACCGGCCAGGTTGTGCCCACCGCGACCGGGCTCTTGATGAGGAAGTCGGTGACGACGGCACCCTCCTTGCGAGCGATGCCATCGGGGGTGATGAGATAAAACAGCCGCTCTTCGCCCGCCTGCACCACGGCCCCCTGTGGGGTTCGTTCCAGCACCGAATAGAAGGCGAGAATTTTCTCGCCGTCTCGTTCAACCTCGTACGACCATTTCCAGCCCATGTTGAGCGGGTAGTAGTCGCCCGCGACCAGGCTGGCGGGCGCGACCGCGGTCACCGCCCCGGTGGACGTGCTGGCGCACGCGCCCTGCCCCACCACCAAGACCACCAATAGCAATGCGTTGACAGAGGACGCCATGACGCAAGAATGCCAAAGCTTGTGGGGCGTCACAAGTACGGCGCTCCGTACCACCTTCCACGATGGTCATCAGAAAACTGAGGACCGGCGCCATCCCGGTCAGCGAAAGCGGCACGAAACCGGCCAGTACGGCGAGCGCCCTTCATCGCGTCGCGTGGTACAACGGTTGCAGTTCTTTGCGGTAGCTGTGAGCACCACCGTGAACCTTCCCCGCAATCGGACCAGGAGATCCGTCAGGAGCCGCGTTCTTCGCAGCGTCCTGGTGGGATGCCTGTGCTGGGCGGGGCTGGCGCCGATGGCCCGAGACGTCGGTGCGCAGCCGACAGCGGGGACACCCACCGCCGAGCTGACACGGCCGGCGTTGCAAGTCGAGCGGCAGCGTCTGCGGACCGAGCTGGATCGGGTCAACGCCGAGATCGACACCATCAAGCGCGGCCAGCGCGGCGTCCGCGACGACTACCGCCTGCGAACCCGGCTGGCCGACGCGGAAGCCATCGCCCGCCGTCTCACCGAGGTCGAAACCCGTATCAGCCGCATCGGAGGCAAGAGCGACCAGACCTCGGTGCCGGTGCGCGTGGGCGTCGAACCGGGTGCCGCGCCGACCGACGGCCCCGCCGAGCTGGAAGCCAAAGCGGACATCCTGGCGGATCAGTCGCGGCGCCTCGAGGCGCAGGCCGAGACGCTGACCGTGCGGCTGACCCAGATCAAGGGACGTCAAGAGCTGCGCAAGCGCGCCGGCCAGCTGGAGCGCGATCCGTTCGCGCCGCTGGAGGGTTCCAAGCGGCGCGCCGTCACCGGCACGGGCGCCACCGTCACGGCTGGCGGCGGCGCAAGCCCGGCCGCTCCCAAGACCGACCGCGGCCCGGCTATCAGCACCGAAACCACCCCCTCTGCCCCGGCCCCGGCCGCCGGCGGCACTACGCCGACCACGTCTCCGGGCTTCGGACCGTCGGCGCTCCCTGGCAACCCCGGCGCCGGGGCCAACAACCTTAGCGGCGGGAATCGCGGCATTCCCAGCGGCTCGACCGCGCCAACGCCGACGGCGGCCGGCGGGGCGGCCGCGACCGACGCGAGCGCGTCGCTGTCAACCCAGCTTCGCGACGTCCTCGACGCCGGGGCGCTGGCGGAGATTCGCCGCCTGGAGGTGACCGGAGCGCCGGGCGCCAACATCGCGGCGATGGAGCGCGCGATCGCCGCGCTCAAGGCTCGGGCCGAGAGGCTGCAGACGCAGTCGAAGGCGCTGCGGCCCAAGTAGCTCGATTGTCGCAAGGGCGCGCCGCCGCAGGATTGTTCTTGTAGTATGCGGTCCAATGGCTCGCCGGTGTCCGGCGCTGTTGGTCACCTCCCTCGGGGGGCTGCTGGGCTTTTCCGTCGGGCGGACCGCGCGGGCCGAAGACAACGAGCGCTACGTTCTTCGTGCCGAGCTGGGCGTGGAATACGACACCAACGCCCATCGGACCGAGCACCTCAACGACACGTCCAACCCCGAAAATGTCCGCTCGCCGCTGGGACGGGCGGTGGCGTCGGCCAGCGTCTCGGACGTGATCGCGCCCGGGCACGCGGTGGCGTTGTCGGCGACGGCGGCGGGCAAGCTGTTCGCGGATCAACGGGCGCGTGACGAAGACGTCGCCGTCGCGCAGAGCAGCGCGGAGTGGCGAATGAACCTCGGGTCTCGCGCCAGCCTGGGCCTCGCCGGCAACTACTATGAAGCTTTCCAGCGTCCGGAAGCCGATGGGACGGTCGGCACCCAGCAACGCGACTTCCGGTCGTTGACCTCGGCGCTGCGCCTGGGGCGCTTGCTTGGAAATCACGTCGATTTCGCGCTGGCGACGGGTTACCGGCTGTTCGTCTTCAAGCCCGATCAGAACTTCAACTTTCGGGCGCCGCTGGCCTCGCTGGACCTACGCTGGTCGGCTGAATCGGCCGACGGCGGCGCGGAGTGGGACCTGGGCGTGGGCGGCTCGTTCGAGCTGCGCGCCTTCGAGGGGACGCGGCTTGTCAACGCCTGCGTGCCGCCGTCCAGCATCGGCATGACCTGTCCACCGGTGGCGGCCGCCGGGGACCGGCGCGACTATTTTGGCCTCGGCCACCTGGAGCTGACGCGGACCGGGCGCGTGTTGCTGGGCGCCGGGTATGCGTTGCACTGGAACCAATCCAACAGCTTCGGCGAGAGCGTGTTGCGCCACCTGGTCGTCGCGCGCTTCGCGCTGGGGCTGCCGCTTGGGCTGTACCTCGCCTCCCGCGGCGAGCTCTTGATCGCCCGTTACCGCGATCCGGTCATCGTCGGCCAGTTGACCACGGGGGGAAAAATGTTCGTCAGCATCGACGACGAGAACCGCAGCGGGTTGCGCGTCGATCTCAGCCGTGCCGTGACCGACGGAATCCAGGTGATCGCCCGCTACACGCTCTATGTGAACGAGCTTGGCAACACCCGCGGCCGATTCGTCCGACATACGTCGCTGCTGTCGGTCGCCTTCAGCCTGGAAAAGTAGCAGGCGCTAGAAAACCGGCGCCGCAGGTCGCGACGCCGGTCTTTTTGTCTACATCCCCATGCCGCCCATGCCACCCATGCCGCCCATGCCGCCCATACCACCGCCGCCGCCGCCAGGTGCGGGCGGGCCCTCCTCTTTGGGGCGCTCCACGATCAGAGCCTCGGTGCTGATCAGCAGCGACGCCACCGACGCCGCGTTCTGCAATGCCGAACGGACCACCTTGGTCGGATCGATGACGCCGGCTTCCACCAGGTCCTCGAACTCGTCGGTGGCGGCGTTGTAGCCGAAGGCGCCTTTCCCTTCGCGCACGCGGTGCACGATGATCGAGCCTTCCTTGCCGGCGTTGATCGCGATCTGGCGGCACGGCTCCTCCAGCGCGCGACGGACGATGGCCACGCCCGCCGTCTGCTCGGTCGTGAGGCCCTCCATCTTGTCCAGCGACGACAGCGCGCGGATCAGCGCCACGCCTCCGCCCGGGACGATCCCCTCCTCGACCGCAGCCCGGGTCGCGTGCAGGGCGTCCTCGACCCGCGCCTTCTTCTCCTTCATCTCGGTCTCGGTGGCGGCGCCCACCTTGATCACGGCCACGCCGCCGACCAGCTTGGCCAGACGCTCTTGCAGCTTCTCGCGGTCGTAGTCGGAGGTGGTGTCGACGACCTGTGACCGGAGCTGCTTCACCCGCGCCTCGATGTCCGGCTTCTTCCCGGCACCGTCGATGATGGTGCAGTTGTCCTTGTCCAGGGTGATCCGCTTGGCGCGGCCCAGGTCCTTGAGTGTCAGGTTCTCGAGCTTGAGACCGAGATCCTCGGTGATGGCCTGGCCGGCGGTCAGGACCGCGATGTCCTTCATCATGTCCTTGCGGCGGTCGCCGAAGCCCGGCGGCTTGACCGCGCAGACCTGCAGCGTGCCGCGCAGCTTGTTGACCACCAGCGTGGCCAGCGCTTCGCCCTCGACCTCGGCGATGAGCAGCAGCGGACGGCCGCTGCGCGCCACCTGCTCCAGCACCGGCAAGAGGTCCTTCATGCTGGAGATGTTCTTCTCGTGAATGAGGATGTAGGGATCGTCCAGCTTGACCTCCATCCGCTCGGTGTCGGTCACGAAGTACGGCGACAGATAGCCGCGATCGAACTGCATCCCCTCGACCACGTCCAGCGTGGTGTCCATCGACTTGGCTTCCTCGATGGTGATGACGCCTTCCTTTCCGACCTTCTCCATGGCCTCGGCGATGATCTTGCCGATGAACTCGTCGCCGTTGGAGCTGATGGTGCCGACCTGGGCGACGTCCTTCTGCCCCTTGGTCGGCTTAGAGATCTTCTTCAGCGCTTCGACGACCTTTTCGACGGCCTTGTCGATGCCGCGCTTGAGCTCCATCGGGTTGTGGCCGGCGGCGACCAGGCGGCTGCCCTCGCGGAAGATCGCCTGCGCCAGCACGGTGGCGGTGGTGGTGCCGTCGCCCGCGATGTCGGAGGTCTTGGAGGCGACCTCCTTGACCATCTGAGCGCCGAGATTCGCGAAGCGATCCTCGAGCTCGATCTCCTTGGCCACCGTCACGCCGTCCTTGGTGACGGTGGGGGCGCCCCAGGATTTCTCGATGACCACGTTGCGGCCGCGGGGGCCGAGCGTGGCCTTCACCGCATCGGCCAGCTGATTGACGCCGGAAAGGATGCGCGCGCGGCCGGCCTCGTCGAACAGGATGTCTTTTGTCGCCATGGTGTCCTCTACTTTTCTTTCTATTTTTCGATGACGCCGAGGACATCGTCCTCGCGCAAGATGAGGTGATCGACGCCGTCGATCTTGATGTCGCTGCCGCTGTATTTCGCGAACAGGATCGTGTCGCCCTTCTTGACCTCGAGCTTGCGGATCGTGCCGTCCTTCTGCAC
>DASRQT010000186.1:0-2074 GCA_035696485.1 Polyangia bacterium
CAGGTTTTCGTGGGAACCATCGTAGCCGTCAACCGCCCGGTCGATGAACATCACCGACAGCGTCAGCCACGACCCATACCGGGGGCTGATGAGGCAGCCATTCTTGCCGATCCAGCCCAGGCCAGCGCGCTCCGCCCACGGCTTCTCCATGGCCACGCCGGTGTCGACGCAGGCGTAGGTCTCGATCGTCGGATCCAGCTCCAGCAGGCGGCGCCGGAGGAGGCGCATCCGGTCGCGGTGGGCGTAGTGGTAGTCCCGCCCGCGCGCGTAACTGGCCACGCGCGACCGCTCCTCGCGCGGGCGCTTGTACGCGATGCCGAGCGCGATCACGGTCTCGGCGCCGGCCAGCACCTTGCCCGGATCCAGCCGCTGCGGCAGCCGCTCGGACATCCAGTCCATGTCGGCGGCGTAACCGGCCGCCAGCCAGCGCTGCAGGGGAGCCGGGTCCAGCGGCTCAGCGCGGGCCAGGCCGACCAGCGTGAACCGCGACGCCAGCGCGGCCGCGCGCACGGCGGCGCTGGATAACACCACCGCGCCGCTCATGTCTCACCGCGCGCCGCCGCTTCCGTCTCGCGCCTTCGTCGCGGCGGTGCCATTACCGATCTCTTTACCGATCTTGGCGCTGTGCGCCTGATAGTAGTTGGCCATGGTCAGGTTCGAGCGCTGAACCTCGAACAGTCGGTCGACAATGTCGTCCCAGCGCGACCCCGGCAACGACAGCACCATCTCGTCGTCGGGCAGCCCGGTGAACGTCCGGTTCCCCTGGCAACCGAGCGACAGCGCCAGCGGCCCGCCACCGGTGGACACCGGCAAGATGCCGCAGGTGGGACGACTGAGCACGGCCGTGTTGGCCTGCGCAACGCCCGCCTTCAGCGCCGCCTCGTACACCAGCTTGGCCTGCGCCGGTGAGACAAACACCAGCACCACGTCGGCTGCGAAGCTGTCGTTGGTCGCGGGCGCATAGGCCACGACTGCAGGCGGGATCTTCAGCGTCGGGATGCCGGGGACCTCGGCCATGTCGAGGTATCGGGTCTCGACCATGAACTCGATCGTCGCCTGCAGCTCGCCAGCGCGGTCGGGAGGCAATGAGATGTTGTGGGTGTGGCTGCCGACGGCGCAGTTGTAGTGATCGGACGGGACGGTATAGAAACTTTTCCCTGCCGCGGCGTGCGCCCAGAAGACGCAGCCGGCCGGCACCGGACCACCGGCCCAGCGCTCGAGCCCGGCCGGCGGGGCGTCGCGAAACCCGATCTTGACCGGGGTTTTCGTCAGCCCCAGCATCTGTTTCGCTCGCTCCACCTTGTCAGACATGGACATGACCTCACCCTCCAGAGCCGGGCAGCATGCTTGGCGAACGGTAGCCTGTCAAACGTGGCGAGGCAGTCGCGTCACGGAGCGATCACCATCGTCGCGCCAGGTCGAACGACCGCGCGTAGAGGCCCTGCCCGTCGAGGATCGAGGCGCCGCGCGTATCCCCTAGTGTGGGACCGTTGGCGCCCTTGCGGCTGGAAATGAACCGCAGGTGTCCACCCGTGTCGAGGCCAAGCACCATGCCGACGTGATCGGCGCCTGGGCCATCGGCTGGGTCGGCGTCGAAGAACACCAGATCGCCCGCCTGCAGCTTGGCCAGCTCGGACGCGAGCGCAGCTCGTGCGTTGGTGATAATGGTGACGCCCAGATTCGCCTGTGACATCTGCACGACGCGGCGGGGGATCACGGAGCCGTCGGTCACGTCGACGGGGCCGAGGGGCATGCCAGCGCGGTAGCCCCAGATCATGCGCATGAAGCCGGAGCAGTCCAGGCTGCGGAGCTGGCGCGACTCTGGCCTGTCAAAGGTTCCGTCGCGGTACGTCCAGGGCACGCCGAGGTAGTCGTTGAAGTCTGCCCCCTCGGCGCGCTGGCCGTCGTCTGACAGGGGTCCATAGTCCGCGTCACCGGCGATCTGGAGTCCGTTCTCAAGAATTGGCGGCGCGCCGGCCACGTATTGCATGGCCAGAGCCAGCAGATCGGGGCGCGGGTCGCGGGCGGCCCGGTCGAGGTGCGCGGCCAGCGCCTCGTCGACGGTGCCGGTGAA
>DASRQT010000187.1:0-5813 GCA_035696485.1 Polyangia bacterium
CGCGGCGGACGTCGCCGGCTCTGGCGCGGAGGGCGCCGCTTGCAGTGGTGTAGCAGCGGGCGGCACCCGCGTGGCGGCAGGCGGCATCCGCACAGCGGCCGACGGCGCCGGTGCAACCACCGCGGGCGCAGCAGGGACAGCCACCGGCGCCGTCGACGCGGGAGCTGCCGGCGCGCCGGCCGCGGCTAATCGATTGTCGACGAAGCGAACGCGCATCCCGACCTGCGACGATTCGCTGGACTCGACCACCTGCTCCACGCGGCCGTCGGTGAGCTGGTCGCCGATCTTCAGCGAGAGGATGGTGCCAACCGGCAAGGGGTCGCTGACGCCCACGAAAACACCGGTCGGGGTGCGATCCCGCACGGCCGTTGCTTGCCCGACAACGATGCCCGCGTAGCGCACTTCGATGACCTGTTCCACACCAGCAGTCTAGCCCAACGTCGCGACGGGTGTACACTGCGCGCGCCGAGCGCGGTTGCCCGGCATTTTGAGGTTCAACGTCCAAAAGTTGAGGAGATGACGATGAAGCGAATGTTGGTAGTCCTGGTCGCGGCCGTTTCCCTGGGATTCTCCGGTTTCGCTGCCGCAGCCGACAAACCTGATTGCAGCGAAAAACAGAAGGCGGTCGACGATGCCAAGGCCGCCGCCAAGGCGGCCCCGAAGGCGGACCTGGCCGCCTGCAAGGAGATGAAGGGCAAGGAGAAGGGCGAGTGTGAAAAGCCCCTCAAGGCCAAGGCCAAGGACGACGCCAAGGCCGCCAAGGACGCCGTCAAGGCCGCCTCGACGGCGCTCGGCTGCTGCAAGAACCCCAAGAAGAAGGGTTGCTCGTAGCATCCCCCCGTTGGCATCGGGACCCTCACTGAACGTGATGGGGTCCCGATGTCGATGGCAGTGCTTAGACTAACGGGTTGTGATTCTTCGCGAGGGTCGCAACTGCTGGCGGATCGCACGGGCCGGGCGAGCAGCCTTTCTGGTCGACGCGGCCGCCTACTTCGCGGCCGCGCGCCACGCGATGGCGCAGGCACAGCATTCGATCTTCATCGTCGGCTGGGACGTCGATAGCCGCGTCCGCCTGCTCGCGGAGCCAGCCAGTGACGGCCGCCCGGCCGAGCTGCTCCCGTTCCTGAACAGCCTGCTGACCGAACGCCCGCACCTGCGCGCCTACGTGCTCGGCTGGGACTTCTCGATGATCTACACGTTCGAACGTGAACGGCTGCAGTGGTATCAGTTCGCCTGGCGCGGCAATCGCCGGCTGCGCTTTGCCTTCGACGGCGTGCACCCCTTCGGCGCGTCGCACCACCAGAAGATCGTCGTCGTTGACGACAGGGTCGCGTTCGCGGGCGGGTTGGATCTGACCATCCGGCGCTGGGACACGCCAGAGCACCGCGCGATACACCCGGCTCGCCTGGATCCCGCCGGGGTCACGTACGCGCCCGTCCACGACGTCCAGATGGCCGTCGACGGCGATGCCGCTCGCGCGCTGGGACAGCTGGCGCGCGAACGCTGGTCAGCGGCGACCGGCGACATCGCTCGCCCGACGCCCACCCGTGCGGAGGGCGACGCCTGGCCGGCTGGTCTTGCCGCGGACGTTATCGACGTGCCGATCGGAATCAGCCGGACTGTGCCGGTTGGCGAGGCGCCGGTGGTGCAGGAGGTCCTGAGCCTGACGCTGGACGCAATCGCCGCCGCGCGCCAATCGATCTACATCGAAAACCAGTATCTGACCTCGGCGGCGGTCGGCTCGGCGCTGGCCGCTCGCCTAAAAGAGCCAGATGGCCCCGAGGTGGTGGCGGTCCTTCCTCGCGAAGAGACCGGCTGGCTGGAGAAGAGCTCCATGGGGATCATGCGCTCCCGGCTGTTGCGGCGGCTGCTGGAGGCCGATCGGTTTTCGCGCCTGGCGCTCTATCATCCGACGGTGCCCGATCTGGGTGACGCCTGCGTCAACGTCCACGCCAAGGTCCTGATCGTCGACGACCGCGTCCTGCGCATCGGTTCGTCAAACCTCAGCAACCGATCGATGGGCGTCGATTCGGAGTGCGATCTGGTCATCGCTGGCGACGGCCAGGGACAGGATAGTGACCGCCTGCACGCCACCATCGCCGGATTCCGCAACCGCCTGCTGGCGGAGCACCTGGGCGTGACCGAACCACAGGTCGCCCAGGCTCTGGCGAGGCACGGGTCGCTGGTGGCGGCGGTGCAATCTCTGCGCGCTCCGCGCGGCAACGCCCGCACGCTGAAACCGCTGCCGGTCCCTGACGACGCACATCGGCTGCCCGCGCCGCCGCTCAATCTGGCAGTCTTTGACGGCTTGGTCTGCGATCCCGAACATCCTGCCCCCGACAAGCTGCTCGGCGAGTTTGTCCCGCCCGAGCTGCGGCGGCCGATTCACAAGTCGTTGCTCGGCTACGCCCTGGTGCTGCTGGTCATGCTGGGTGTGGCCGCACTATGGCGCCTGACGCCGCTGCGCCAGTTTCTCGACGTGCAGGCGATCGCCGGCCACGCCACCATCCTGCGCACGCACCCCGCCGCCCCGGCGCTGGTACTGGGCGCCTATCTGATCGGCGCGCTGATCTTTTTTCCCATCACCCTGCTGCTGGCGACCACCGCGCTGGTGTTCGAGCCGGCCCTGGGCCTGGGTTACTGCCTGGTGGGCGCGCTCTCGGGCGCCGCGTTGACCTACGGCCTTGGTCGAGCGCTCGGCCGTCGCAGGATGGACCGGTGGGCGGGTCCGCGCCTCCGCCGCCTGCGCGGCCAGTTGCAACAGCGGGGGCTGCTGGCGATCGTCGTCGCGCGCGTGCTGCCGGTGGGCAACTTCTCCGTCATCAACATTATCGCCGGCGCGCTGCCGCTGTCGTTTCGGTCGTTCATGCTCGGCAACCTGATCGGCCTTCTCCCCGGCATCCTGGGCCTCACGCTGTTCGCCGACCGGCTGGCCGCGACGCTGCGCAACCCGCGCCCGTGGAACCTGCTGGTGCTGGGCCTGGTCGTCATCATCGTTCTGGCTGGCCTGGCCTGGGTCAGGAAGCGCCTGGCGCGCATCGCCCATATCGCCCCGGTCGAGAAGAAGGCGTGACGACCAGCGGCGGTCCAACATCCCCCGCGTCCCGGCTCAAGATCGCCTCGTACAACATTCATCAGTGCGTCGGCATGGACGGCAAGTGCGCCCCCCATCGCATCGCCGACGTCCTGCGGGAGATCGGCGCCGACGTCATCGGTCTGCAGGAGGTCAGCTCACGCCCGGGCGAACGGTCGGAATCGCGGCAGCTGGACTACCTGGCGCGCGTTCTTGGACTGACCGCCCTGGCCGGGCCGACCATCATCCGTCACGACAGCCAGTACGGGAACGCCCTCCTCACCAGCCGGCGCATCCTCGCCGTGCGCCAGGTCGACCTCACCGTCTACAGGAGGGAACCGCGCGGCGCGCTGGACGTGGATCTGGAGGTCCCGGGCGGAACCCTACGGTTCATCGTCACCCACCTGGGCCTTTTGCCAGGGGAGCGCCGAACCCAGGTGCGGCGCCTGCTGGACATCCTGGGCACCCCGGCGCAGAGCGCCATCGTCCTGTGCGGCGACATCAATGAGTGGTTCGCCGTCGGCCGGCCGTTGCGCTGGTTGCACGGACGACTCGGGCGATCCCCGACCTTGCCGACTTTCCCCGCCGGGTTACCCCTGTTCGCGCTGGATCGCATCTGGGTACGGCCCCGCGACATCGTCGTCGACTGGGGCGTGCACCGATCACCGGCCTCGCGCATCGCCTCCGATCACCTGCCGCTCAAGGCAGAAATCGAGCTTGGGCGATGACAACCCGCCGGCGAACGGCCGCCATGGGTCTGGGTCTGGGTTTGGTGGTGGCGCTCACGCTGACGGGCCGCAAGACGCAAGCGCAGGACAGCGACCCGTGGTTCGGACGCGACAAGGCCTTGCACTTTTCGTTCAGCGCCGCGCTGGCCGCCGGCGGTTACGGCGGCGCCGCGCTCCTTACCGAGGATCGTCGCTGGCGCCTGGTGGCAGGGGCGGGCGTGGCGCTGACGGCGGGAATCGGCAAGGAGCTCACCGATCTTTCGGGCCACGGAGACGCGTCGGTTCGCGACCTGGCCTGGGATGCGATCGGGACGGCAACCGGCCTCCTGGTGGCGTGGGCAATCGATCGCTTGCTCTTTCAAAACCCGCGGCCAAGCGCCGCCGCCCCTTGAACTTGGCCGTGACGCAGCATAAGGTCTTCGCCCAGCAGCAGTCTCGCCGTCCGGCGACCTTAACTACTACTAGAGGAGGCCATTCGCTCATGAGCAGGCGGTGCACACCGACGGCACGACTTCTGGCGATAGCTTTCATGCTGTTCGCCGGCCCGGGGGTGTCCCAAGCGGGCGAAGAGGATGATCTGCAGCGGCAGATCGAAAGTCAGCGCTCGGGCGTCGTCGATCTGGAGCGCCTGGACGACTCGCACGCCACCACCGAGGAGCTCACCCTCCTGCGGGCCTGGCTGGACGAGGCCTGGGCACTGCGCGCGAAACACGAATACGACGTGGTTCGCGAGGTGCTGGACCGCTGCCTGGCGCAGGCCGATCTGATCCGACAGAAGATCGCCTCCGCCAAGCTGCGCGCGCAGGTGCAAAAACGCGAGGAGTCTCTGCAGGCGCTGCGCACCCGGATCCAGCAGACCAAGAAGGCGATTCAGGACACGACCATCAAGAAGAGAACGCTGGAAGGGAACATCAAATGAAGACCGAAATGGTCGTGCGTGTCTCTCTTCCGGCGCTGGTCTGCGCGGCCTTCGGCGCCTGCGCCACCCCGCCCAAGCCGCCCGAGCTGGAAGGCTATGAAAACATCCGGCGGACCGCCCCCATCTCCGAGCTGTCCAAACGCTCGCCCGACCTGATCGCGGCATCGGATCGCTTCGGCAACAAGGCGCGCGAGGAATGGGAATCCAGCAATCTGGAAGAGTCGCGTCGCGACGCCCTCATCGCCCAGATCAAGTTGAAGACCGCCATCGCGCTCTTGCAGCAGGAACAGGCCAAGGCCCGCATCCAGGCGCTCGGCAGCGAGGAGGCGGCGGCGCAGGAGGAATACAACGGCCTGGCCAAGGACCTGGCCGCCCTGACCGAGTCGGTCAACCTGCTGCAGCGGCTGGGCGAGGCGCGCCGGTCGGCCGACGCCGACAAGCAGCGCCTGTCGCAGCAGATGACGACGGAACAGCAGCAGGCCCAGGCCGAACAGCAGCGACTGACGTTGCAGCTGGCCACCGAACAGAAGCTGGCCGCCGCCCAGCTGGCGATCCGCACCGCCGACACGGTCGAAGCCAACAAGTACGCCAGGCCCGAATACAGCGCCGCGGTCGACATGTTCAACAAGGCCCAGGCCGAGGTGAAGCAGGGAAACCTGAGCGGCGCGCAGGCCAGCGCCGAGGTGGCCAAGAACAACGCCGACAAGGCCGTCGCTATCTCCAAGCCGGCCTACGAACAGGCCGAACAGACCACCAAGAACAAGCAGCGCGACGAGGAGCTGGAACGGGAGGCGAACGCGATCCCGGGTGGCCAGGTGCGCCGCGAACGGCGCGGGGACCTGCAGCGTCTGGTGGTGGCGATCCCGGATCTGTTCGTCAAGAAGCAGACCTCGCTGGCCCCCGGCAAGGGGACCGTCCTTGACCCCGTCGCGGCGTTGATCAACAAGTATCCGAGCTATCCCGTGCAGGTCACCGGCCACACCGACAACCGCGGCAAGGCGGGCGAGCTGCTGGCGCTGTCCAACACGCGCGCGCAGGCGGTGTTCTCGGAGCTGGTCTCGCGCGGCGTCGACGCCAAGCGCCTGCTGATAAG